>DASZVW010000437.1:0-8074 GCA_035546895.1 Polyangia bacterium | reverse complement strand
GAGCGCCAGCGCGAGGCAGAGCGTCTGCCGGTCATCCGAGATCCCGGCGATGCCGTCCTCGCCCCATTTGTAGGCGAACGAGCGGGCCAGGTCGTGGCTCAGGTAGCTCCAGGCGTCGCCGTCGGGCCCGTAGTCCTCGCGCACCGTCCCCCACTGGCGCTCGCTCAGGTAGGGCCCCCACTTCTTCCAGGGCGCCGACCCCGACTGCGCGGCGAGCAGGCGCCTCCGCTCTGCGGTCATCTCCCCTCCCTCGGGCGGTCAAGCTGACGACGCGGATCGCGCCGGCAACGGCGGCCAGGGGCGCACCGCCCGAATGCGCCGGCCCCTTACAGCGTCGGTCGTTGCGGCCCTGGTCCGACGGATTCACGTTGTCCCCGTGTCGACCGAAGGGGCCCCGGCCGCGCGCATCCTGGTGGTCGAGGACGATCCGCAGGCGCGCGCCACCTTCGATCTCCTGCTGGGCGCGCGCTGGCTCCTGACCATGGTCGATCGCGGCGACGCCGCCCGCGATCACGCGCTGGAGACGCCGTTCGACCTGGTGCTGGCCAACGCCGAGATGCCGGGGCTGACCGGCCTCGAGCTGGTCCGGCTGCTGCGCGCCAACGGGGCGACGCAGGACCTGCCGCTCATCTTGATGTCGCGGACCGCCGGCCAGCGCGAGACGATCGCCGGCCTGGAGGCGGGGGCCGACGACTTCCTGGTCAAGCCGTTCTCGGGGCGCGAGCTCCTGGTGCGGGTGCAGACCCGGCTCGAGCTGACCGCCATGCGGCGCCACAACGCGCAGCAGGAGCAAGCCCTCTCGGTCCTCAAACGTTCGTTGCACGCGCGCGACGAGTTCCTCTCGGCGGCGTCGCACGAGCTGCGCACGCCGATCACCACCCTCAGCCTGCAGACCGACGGGCTGCTCAGCACCGCCGAGCTGCCGACCAACGGCCACCCCGCCCCGCTCAACGACCGGCTCCGCCGGCGGTTGACCGCCATCCGCCGGCAGGTGGTGCGCCTCAACCAGCTGGTCGACCAGCTGCTCGACGTCTCCAAGCTGGTGGAGGGGCGGCTCGATCTCCACCCCGAGGAGATCGATCTGCAGGCGCTGGTGCTGGAGGCCATCGAGCTGATGCGCGATTCGGCCGCCAGCGCCGGCTCGCCGGTGCTGTTCCGCCTCCACGACGAGGTGATCGGCCGCTGGGATCGGGTGCGGCTCGGACAGGTGGTCACCAACCTGCTCTCCAACGCCATCAAGTTCGGGTGCGGGCGGCCGATCGAGGTGGAGCTCGACGCCGACGCCACGCTGGCGCGCCTCGACGTCAAGGACTCCGGCGAGGGGATCCCGCGCGACGAGCAGGCGCGGATCTTCGAGCGCTTCGAGCGGGCGACGTCGGTGCAGCGCCACCCGGGCCTGGGGCTCGGCCTCTGGATCTGCAAGCAGATCGTCGACGCCTGCCAGGGGACGATCAGCGTCGCCAGCGAGCCGGGCCGGGGCAGCACCTTCAGCGTCCGGCTGCCGCGCGCGACGCCGGCGCATCCATGATGATCACCGCCGGCCGCCGGGCCGCCGAGAGAATCAGCGATTTCCCGAGCAGACGTCCTGCGGGTCCGTCTTACCATCGGCGAGAGGCGGAGATGGCGTCAGCGCGAGACCTGGAGCGGCAGCTCCACGACGAAGGTCGACCCGGCTCCCGGACGGCTCTCCACCCGCACGGCCCCGCCGAGCTGCTCGACGATCCCCCGCACGATGAACAGACCGAGCCCCAGCCCCTCGCCGCGACCGATCGAGGTGGCGCGCCTGAACGGCTCGAAGATGGCGGCCTGCAGCTCCGGCGCGATCCCGACCCCCTGATCGATCACCGCCACCCAACCGACCGCGCGCTGCCGATCGACGCCCGCGCGGACGGTCACCGGGCGCCCCTGGCCGTACTTCACCGCGTTGGCGAGCAAGTTCGAGACGACCTGATCGAGACGCAGGCGGTCCCAACGCCCGACGACAGGTCCGTCCAACTCGAGGGTGAGGGGCGCGCGCAGGCGGGCCGTCTGCGCCTCCATCAAGGCGCCGACGTCCCGTATGACGTCGCACAGGTCGAAGGAGGACAATTCCATCTCCATCCGGCCGGCCCGGATCCGACCGAGATCGAGCAGGTCGTCGATCAAGCGCGCGATCTTCCGCTCGCCGCGGGCCACGATCTCGATCAGCTTGGCGCCGGGGGGAGCGAGGGCGCCGCCGCCGCGCTCGAGCGCCTGCAGACAGAAGCGGACCGAGCAGAGGGGGTTTCGAAGCTCGTGGGCCGCGATCGAGATCAACCGCTCCCGGTCGCCGAGCGCCGCGACCGCGCGCGCGTGCTCGCGCGCGTTGCCGATCGCCAGCGCCAGGCGCTCGCCCAGCTCCTGGGCCAGCGCCAGCTCGGCGGCGCCGTGCGCGACGCCGTCGTGCCTGGCGAAGCTGAGGACGCCGAACCGATCGGCCCGCGTCCCGATCGGCACGCTGAGGCGCGAGCGACCACCGTCCAGCGTGATCTCGCCCGGCCCCGCCGCCACGAGCTGGCCGGGGGCCTCCATCCAGGCATCGGGCGAGGTCCTCACGTCCAGAATCCGGGTTGGCGGAGCGTCCGCGACCCGATCGACGGTGCAGACGTCGCCCAGCACGGCGAGCGACGCGCGCCCCACCGCCTCGAGCATCGGCTCGATTTCCAGAGAAACGAAATGGCGGCTCACGTTGGCCAGAAACGCCGCATGTCTGGTTACGCTTTTGGCCGGCGCAGTTCCTTCAGCGGGTCGCATCGCTCCTCCGTCCCCTCCGATCCTCACTCGGCTACATGCCAGATCGCTCTTTCGCGCGCCAGCCGGGAAACGCCGGCGCCGCGGCCCGCGCTCCTGTTTGAGGGGATCCCTTATCGACGCCGGCGAAATCGAACCGCAATCGTTGACAATGGACAGTGCGCCGTACGCCGTTGTAAGAGATGGGCCGCGCGGGCGGAATCTCCCGGGTTTCACAAGGGACGGAGGAGCGGGGCAGCGGACACCGTGAAACGGATTGGAGAGTGGACGAAACGCCGATCGGAAACCCCGTCGGCCTTTGGCGTGGGGGGTCTTCGATGACCAAGATCTTCCTGGTCGAGGATCACCCGTTGTTTCGAATGGGGATCCGGCAGAGCTTGGCGGCGTACGCCGAGTTCTCGGTGGTCGGGGAAGCTGGCACCGCGCGCGACGCCTTCGCGGCCATCGACGCCCACCCCCCCGACGTGGTGGTGATGGACGTCTCGCTCCCGGGGATGGACGGGGTGATCGCCACCCGCGAGATCCGCCGGCGCGCGCCGCGCACCCGCGTCCTGCTGCTCTCGGTCCACGACCAGATCAGCGACGTGCTCGAGGCGCTCGACGCCGGCGCCTCCGGCTACGCCCTCAAGACCGAAGGGACCGAGGCGCTGGTGGCGGCGCTGCGGGCCATCATCCGCAACGACCGTTACGTGGCCCCCACGCTGGCGCCCCTGCTGGGCAGCTACGAGACGCGCCGCAAACGCCCGCTCGACACGCTCTCCATCCTCTCGTTGCGGGAGCGGGAGGTGTTTAGGCTGGCGGCCGACTGCCTGCTGACCCGGGAGATCGCGCGCGAGCTCTGCATCTCGCGCAAGACGGTCGACACCCACCTCTACCGGATTCATCGGAAGTTGGGGCTGCGCACCTCGGCCGAGCTGGTCCGGCTGGCCTGCAGCCTGGGGCTGGTCCGCCGCGGCGCCCGGGACGCCGCCGGGCCGGGGGCGGCGCTCGGCGCCGAGGGCTTGGAGGGCGGCTGATGCGGAACGCCACGGGGCAGCGGCACGACATCGTGCGGATGATCCGCCACGAGCTCAACACGCCGCTGGCGACGGCGCTGCTCTACATCGGGATCGCCGAGGGCTCGGCGGCCGGGCTGCCGGAGGGGATCGTCAAGTCGGCGCTCCGGGTGGCGCGCTCCGAGGTGCAACGGCTCAAGACGCTGATTGACACCTTGACCGAGCTCGAATGCGCGGGCCACGCAACGCTGAGGCCGCGGTCGTTCGACGTCGGGGACACCGTCCGCTCGACGGTGAAGCGGGTGGTGGCGTTGCGCGATCCGGGACAGGTGCGGGTGGTGACGCTGGGCGACCTGCGCGGCTGGTGGGATCGCCCGAAGATCGAGCAGATCGTGGGCAACCTGCTCTCGAACGCGCTCAAGTTCGGCCTCGGGCGGCCGGTCCGCGTGGAGGTGAAGCCGGTCCGCGAGGGGGTCACCATCACCGTGCGCGATCAGGGCATCGGCATCACCCCCGCCGATCAGGGGTGGATCTTCGAGCGCCACGCCCACGCGCCCGCCGAGCAGGGGGGCGGCCTGGGGCTCGGCCTCTGGCTGGTGCGGGAGCTGGCGGCCGCCCACGGCGGCTGGGTCACGCTCGAGAGCCGCAGGGGCCGCGGCGCCGCCTTCACCGTCTTCCTGCGCGGCCGGCGCCCGCCGACGAAGCACGGCGGCCTGGCGACGGGCGCCGCCAGGCCGGCCGCCGCCGGCGCCGGCCTGACCGTCGCGCCGGCGCCGAGCCCGACGGCGATCTCGCCCCCGTTCCCCGAAACCCTGAAGCCGAGCAAGCCGTCCAAGACGCGCAAGTCGATCGAAGAGCTCACCCTCTGATTGCCGTCGCGCCGTTGGGCCGTCGTCCGGCGACAATCAACGCGGCAAACAATGTGCTCCACCTGACGGGCGCGGGCTCTTTTGATGCCTCGTTTTCTCGACCGCGCGCTGTTGCCCTGCTCCGAGCGGTCGTAAGGCATTTCCTGATCTTTCGAGAGGGCCCAGCCAAACGCGCGTTGGTTGGCTATAAAGTGCCTCGAATTAGACCTCCGTCCTGGAGCCTCGTGACATGAAAATTGTCCTGGTCGACGATCACTCGTTGTTTCGGGTCGGCGTGCGGCACGTGCTGACGACCCCCCCCGGCTTCGAGGTGATCGGAGAAGCGAGCACCGCCCGCAGCGCCTTCCGCGTGATTGACGCCACCGCGCCCGATCTGGTGCTCATGGACATCGCGCTGCCGGGAATGGACGGCGTGCTGGCCACTCGGGAGATCGGCCGCCGGGCGCCGCGGGCCCGCGTGCTCATCGTGAGCGCGCACGACCAGGTCAACGACGTCTTCGACGCGCTCGACGCCGGCGCCGCCGGGTACGCGCTCAAGAGCGACGGCCCCGAGACGCTGGTGGAGGCGATCCAGGCCGTGGCCAAGGGGCACCGCTACGTCGCCCCCACCCTGGCGCCGCGGCTGGCGGCGTTCGAGGCGCGGCGCCGCGACGCCAACGACGTGCTGGGGATCCTCTCGCCGCGCGAACGCGAGGTGTTCCGCCTGGCCTCGGAGTGCGTGATTGCGCGCGACATGGCCCGCGAGCTCTGCATTGCGCGCAAGACGGTCGACAGCCACCTCAATCGCATCAACCGCAAGCTGGGCCTGCGCAACATGGCCGAGCTGGTCCGCCTGGCCGCCAACCTGGGGATGCTCCACTCGGCCCGCACGCCGGCCCCCACCCCGCGCCTGCCCGACGATCCGCAGCCCGAGGCGGACGCCTAGGCCGCCCGCGGCGGTCGGCGGCGCGCCGGCGCGCGCAAACGGGTATCGTGACCGCCGGCGCGGTGCTCATTCCTCTGATCGGCGTCCGTTTGCACGGCTGGCTCGACGAGCTGGTGGCCCTCGTCTATCTGCTGGGCGTGGCGCTGCTCGGCCTCTCCGATGGCGCGCGCGCCGCCGCCCTGGCCGCCGCCGCGGTCCACTTCACGCTCACGCGCCTGACGCGCTACCCGCGGGGGACGTTCAAGCTGATCCCGTTCCGCGCGCACGCCTTCATCGAGCTCGGCGAGGGGCTCGGGCTGCTGGGCGCGGCGCTCGCGCTCCCCGCCGCGCCCGCGCCGGCGCGCGTCTTCCTGGCGCTCATGGGGCTGGCCCAGGTCGGCGCCTTCGCGTTCTCGGACTACGCGGGCCCGGCGTAACCGGCGCGAAACGAGGCCGCCGATGCGGGCGGGGCGCATCGGTTACAAAGAATGTTTTTTGTCACAGGCTCCCCGCCCGCTCCATCCGAGCAGGTAAACGGCGATGCACCCACGAAGGGGAGCTGACATGACGACTCGTAGCGTTTCTTTGGTGGCCTTGACCCTGGCGGCGACGATCGCCGCTTCCTGCGGCAGCGACTCCAGCGGCACACCCGATCCGACCAAGGATCCGACCAAGGTCGCCGCCGGCCAGCAGACCTTCCGCTTCGACACCTTCGGCGACGAGACGCAGTGGACCGACGCCCTGCAGTTGCAGACGGTGATCTCCACCGCCGTCGACCCGATGACCGCGCTCTCCGTCGGCCTCAAGGTCGACGCCACCGCGCTCCCCGACTCGGTCGTGCAGGGGATCAACGACGGCACCGTCGATCTCACCAGCCCGGCGACCACGGTCGCCCTCCTCAAGCTCAACGCGGTGGTCGGCGTGCAGGGGACGGTCACCACCGACGCCAGCGGCAACGACACGCTGACCAAGGTGGGGATCACCTGCGCGCTCTGCCACTCGACCGTCGACGACTCGTTCGCCCCCGGCATCGGCGCCCGGCTCGACGGCTATCCGAACCGCGATCTCAACCCCGGCGCCATCATCGCGCTCTCGCCGGCGCTCAGCGCCGACCAGAAGGCGGTCTACAGCTCCTGGGGCGCCGGCAAGTACGATCCGCGCTACAACTTCGACGGCCAGAACGGCCCGGTGCTCATCCCGCCCGCCTACGGCCTGAACGGGGTCCACAGCGACACCGTCACCGGCGACGGCAGCGACCTCGAGTACTGGAACCGCTACGTGGGCGTCACGCAGATGGGCGGGCACGGCACCTTCACCGAGCCGCGCACCGGCGTCAACGTCACCAACGGCAGCGACGACCTGATCACCGACAAGCTCCCCGACCTGCAGACCTATCAATATTCGATTCCCGCGCCGGCGCCGGCGGCCGGCAGCTTCGATCCCGCCGCCGCGGCCCGCGGCAAAATGGTGTTCGAGGGCCAGGGAAAGTGCTCGAGCTGCCACAGCGGCCCGCTCTTCACCGACGCCAACACCACGCTGCACGACCCGAGCGAGGTGGTCAGCGAGCCGGAGCCGAACGGCGCGCCCAGCTACGCCTCGCGCAGCGCGACCAAGAAGTACCGCACCGCGCCGCTGGCCGGGGTCTCGCAGCACGCGCCCTACTTCCACAACGGCGTCGCCGCCACCCTCGACGACGTGGTCGCCCTCTACAACAGCAAGAAGTCGCTGAGCCTGACGGCCGATCAATCGGCCGACCTGGTCCAGTACCTGAAATCGTTGTAGCCGACCGCGCACCCGGGACATCATGAAGATCGTGCGAGGAGACGTGCAGACGCCCGAGGCCGCCAACGAGGTCGACGACAACGGCGCCCAGACGGACGAGCGGCTGGTCGACCGGGTCAAGGAGGGGGACCTCACCGCCTTCGAGCTCCTGGTCCGGCGGCACAACCAGCGCCTCTACCGGGCCATCCGCTCGGTGCTGCGGACCGGGGAAGAGGTCGAGGACGCGATGCAGGACGCCTACTTCGCGGCGCTCAAGCACATCGACCAGTTCGAGGGGCGGGCCCAGTTCGGGACCTGGCTGCTCAAGATCGGCATCAACGAAGCGCGGGCGCGGCTGCGGCGGCGGGTGCGGCTGGTGGCGCTCGACGACCTCCCGGGCGATCAGGGGCCCGCCGACGGGATGGCCGAGCAGGAGCCGGTGCGCACGCCCGAGCAGCAGGTCGGCAACCACGAGATCGTGGCGCTCGTCGAGGCGGCCATCGACCGCCTCCCCGACGACTACCGGCAGGTGTTGATGTTGCGGATGGTCGACGCGCTCGACACCGCCGAGACCGCGGAGGTCCTGGGGATGGGCGAGGCGGCGGTGCGGCAGCGGCTGCACCGGGCGCGCGAGATGCTGGAGAAGGACGTCGAGAAGCGGGTGGGGAGCGTGATGCAGGCGGCCTTCGGCTTTCTCGGCCAGCGCTGCGACCGGATCGTCGTCGAGGTGATGCGCCGCTGCCGGTCCGAGCTGGCCAGCCGCGGCGTCTAGCGCC
>DASZVW010000436.1:0-1576 GCA_035546895.1 Polyangia bacterium | reverse complement strand
GGCCATCGCGGCCGCCTTCGACTGGGAGAAGGTCGGCGGACGCATCCTCGACGTCTTCCGGCGCGTCGCCGCGCCGGCGGCCGAAGAGATCGCCCGGCGCTCGACCGTCGCCGCGTAGCATGGGCCCCGGGGCGGGCGGGCGGTGGCGGCTCGCGCTGCGGGCGCTCCCGCTGGTCTTGCTGGGGGTGATCCTCTGGCGCGAGAGGCCCTGGGCGGTCAGCCTCTCGGCCGGCGCCCCCTGGGCGGTGGTGGCGGCGGTGCTGGTGAACCTGGCGGTCTTCCTGCCGGTGAAGGCGGCGCGCTGGCGGGTGGCGCTGCGCGAGCCGCCGCCGTTCCGCACCGTGCTGGCCGCGCTGCTGGAGGGGCTGCTGGCCAACGCCGCCATCGGCTTCGGCAGCGGCGACCTGGTGCGCGCCGCCCGCCTGCGCCCCGGACAGCCGCAGCTCGCCGCCGACTACGCCTGCACCTGGGCCGAGCGCGGCGCCGAGGCGCTGGCCTTCTCGATCCTGATCCTCCTGACGGCGCTGGTGGCCCACCTGGGGGCGGTGGTGCTGGGCCTCTCGGCGGCGGCGGTCGCCGGGTACTTCGTCCTGCTGCGGGTGGGGCGCCTGCTGGTCCCGCGGCTCGCGCGCTGGCCCCGCGCGGCGCGCGCGCTCGGCGCCGGGCTCGAGGCCTCGACGCCGCGCCGGGTGGCGGTCATGGCCGCGCTGTCGCTGTTCGGGTGGGGGAGCGAGCTCCTCATGCTGGTGCTGTTCCAGTGGGCCTTCCATCTGCCGCCCAGCTTGCGGATGGCGCTCTTGACGCTGGTGGGGATCAACGCCGCCATCGCCATCCCCACGCTGCCGGGGAACTTCGGGACCTTCGAGGCGGGGGCGACGATGGCGCTGGTGATGTGCGGCGCGCCGCGCGCGGCGGCGGTCTCCTATGCGCTCGTCTATCACCTGACGCACGTGGTGCCGGTGGCGCTGGTGGCCACCGTCGTCTACCTGGTCCGCTCGAGCCGGCGGTACAGGACGACGCCGGCCGGCCCCTCGAGCGGGCGGTAGTTGCGCTGGACGTAGGCGTGCAACCGGGGATAGCGCGAGAGCGGGTACTTGCCGTAGCCGTCCCAGCCGGCGGCGGCCGCGTCGACGAACAGCGCCGGGCGGCGCCGCTCGAGGTCGTCGAACAGCATCGCCCAGCGGGCGGGATCCTGGTTGGCGTCGGCGTTCCGGGCGCCCGTCTCGGTCGGCGTCCCCGGGCTCTCGCCGGTGACGAAGTTGGCCGAGGAGAAGCGCGTCCCCAGCGGGCGGCGGGCCTCGACGTAGAGCTGCGGCGAGTTCCCCCAGACGAAGATCCGGTCGCCGGGCGTGGTGAGGGCGTCGATGCGCGCGGCGACGCGGTCGTAGGGGGGCTCGCTTTCGCCGTGGGCGGCGCCGAGAGGGCGGGCGAAGGTGGCGAGCGCGAAGAAGGCCAGCGCCGGGAGCGCGCAGAGGAGGGCCAGCGCGGCGCGGGGCGCCCGTCCCCGGTTCCACCAGCGGCAGAAGCCGGGGCCGGCCAGCAGGCAGAGCGGCGCCAGCACCAGGTGGAAGTAGTG
>DASZVW010000435.1:0-1892 GCA_035546895.1 Polyangia bacterium | reverse complement strand
GGGCCCGGTCGATCGCCGCCGGCGGGGCGCCGATCGCGCTGGCGTGAGGCATGACCGGCCGGCGACACCCGACCGCCGTCGTGGACCGCGGCGCGCGCGTGGGCGCGGGGACGCGGATCTGGCACTTCTGCCACCTCATGCCGGGCGCCCGCGTGGGCGCCCGCTGCGTGCTGGGCCAGAACGTGTTCGTCGCCGGCGGCGTCCAGATCGGCGACGGGTGCCGGATCCAGAACAACGTCTCGCTCTACGACGGCGTGGTGTTGGAAGACGGCGTGTTCGTCGGGCCGTCGGCGGTGTTCACCAACGTCCGCCATCCCCGCGCCGCCGTCGACCGGCGGGGCGCGTTCGAACGGACGCGCGTCGGCGCGGGGGCCACCATCGGCGCCAACGCCACCATCGTCTGCGGGGTGACCATCGGCGCCTACGCGCTGGTTGGGGCCGGCGCGGTGGTCACCCGCGACGTGGCGCCGCACGCCGTGGTGACCGGCGTCCCCGCCCGGCGGACCGCCTGGATCTGCCGCTGCGGCGAGACGCGCGGGTCAGCGAAAGAAGTCCGCCACTGCCGCTGCGACGCGGTCGAGCGCCGCGTCCGTTAGCCCGGGGTGGATGGGGAGCGCGAGCGACTCGGCGGCGGCCCGCTCCGCGTTCGGGAAGTCGCCCGGGCGGTGGCCGAGGAACGCCAGCGCCGGCTGCAGGTGCAGCGGGAGCGGGTAGTAGACGGCGGTGTCGATCCCGCGCGCGTCGAGGTGGCGGCGCAGCGCCGCCCGCCGGTCGGCCGGCACGCGGACGACGAACTGGTTCCAGACCGCGCCCGCCTCGGCCGGCGGCAGCCCCACCGGCGCGGCGCCCAGCCGATCGCGGTAGCGCGCCGCCAGCCGCCGCCGGTCGGCCGTCCAGCCGCCGAGGTGCGGGAGCTTGACCCGCAACAGCGCCGCCTGCAGCTCGTCGAGGCGAAAGTTCCCGCCCAGGCGCTCGTGCCGCGCCTTGTCCGCGGCGCCGTGGCTCCGCACCTGCCGCACCGCCGCCGCCAGCGCGGCGTCGTCGGTCAAGACCGCGCCGCCGTCGCCGAAGCCGCCCAGGTTCTTGGAGGGGAAGAACGACAGCGCCGCCGCGCGGCCGCGCCCCACGCCCGCGGCGCCGATCGCCTGCGCCGCGTCCTCGTAGAGGCGCAGGCCGGCGCGCGCGCAGAGATCGGCGAGCGGCGCCAGGGGCGCCGGGCGGCCGAAGAGGTGCACCGCGAGCAGCGCCCGCGTCCGCCCGCCGACCCGCGCGGCGGCGGCCGCCGGATCGAGGTTCGCGGTCTCCGGATCGACGTCGGCGAACACCGGACGGGCGCCGACCCGCACGATCGCCTCGGCGGTGGCGATGAACGAGTACGGCGTGGTCACCACCTCGTCGCCGGGCCCGACGCCCTCGGCCATCAGCAGCGCGACCAGGGCGTCCGTCCCCGAGGAGACGCCGACCGCCTCGGCGACGCCCGCCGCCGCCGCCAGCTCGCGCTCGAAGGCCGCGACCTCCGGGCCCAGGATGAACCGGCCCGAGCCGAGGACGCGCGCCGCGGCCGCGCGCAGCGCCTCCCCGAGCGGCGCGTGCTGCGCCTCCAGATCCAGCATCGCGATCCGATCCATCGTTGATCGGCATCTTCGCGCATGCTCTGCTGGCGAGAAGGTGAATTCGGCGGCAGACGAACGCGCGCGGCTCCGCGCCCTCCTGGCGGCGCTGGACGAACCGGCGCGCGCGGCGGCGTTCTCGCCGGACGATCCGACGCTGGTCGCCGTCGCCCGCCGCCACCGCCTGACCCCGCTGCTCTCGATCGCCTGCGGCCGCACGTTGCCGGCGCCGCTGGCCGAGGCTTTCCGGCGCGATCGGATGGAGACGGTCGCGCGCAACTT
>DASZVW010000434.1:0-4540 GCA_035546895.1 Polyangia bacterium | reverse complement strand
CACGCCGGCCGCCGCGCCGCCGGCGCCGGTCGTGGCGGTGCCGGCCGGGCCGCAGGTCGGTCCGCCCGTGACGCTGGTGCCGGCGGCCACGGCGCGCCCGTACCAGCTCGGCACCGTCTCGGTCGGCTCCGTCGATCGCTTGCTGGAGAACGGCGTCCGGCTGGTCGGGACCGCCTTCCCGCTGCCGATGACGGCCAAGGACGTGCGCGACAAGCTCCTCGCCGAGGCGGGCCTGGCGCCCGAGGTGGCGGCGAACCTCGATCTCGGCAGCCCCGCGGGGGCCGCGATCGTGGCGCTCGACGAGCAGGGGCACAGCGGCCTCGTGCTGGCGATCCCGGCGCGCGGTCCGGCCGAGGCCGACCGGCTGATCGCGGGGCTCGGCAAGCCGATCATGATCCGCGGGCCGGTCACCATGATCGCCAACGCCGCCGGCAAGTCGCAAGGGTGGGTCTACAAGGCGGGGAGCGTGGTGGTGCTCGGCGACGAGGTCGAGGGGATGGCGCGCGGGGCGATGCTGGCGCTGGAGGCGCGCCGCGCCGGCGCCGACGACGTCACGGCGGCGATCTACCCGGCCGCCATCGCCAAGGCGCACGGGACCGACGTCAAGACGGCGATCGCCCACTTCCTGGAGCAGATGAAGGAGGCGCAGGCGGCGGCCAACCCGGTGGTGGCCGGCGACAACTCGCTCAGCGAGACGATGGGGGCCATGCTCGGCCTCATCGGCGACGCCGAGCCGATCGAGATCGGGCTCTCGGTCGATCCGGCGCGGGGCCTCCTGCTGCGGGCGCGCCTCACGCCGCTGCCGGGCAGCACGCTGGAGACGGTGGCGCGCGACGTGCGGCCGTTCGAGATCGATCCGATCGTCTTGCCGATCGTCCTGCCCGTCGCCGGCAAGTCGGACAAGGGGGCCGGCGCCGCCAGGCCGGCCATGATCGGCGGCGTCAGCATCGGCCCGTTCTTCCGCAAGATGTTCGATCAGATCCGGGTCCGCCTCCAGGCGGACAAGGGCAAGGGGGCGACGCAGGCGCTCGCCTACTACGACACCTTCCTGGCCGCGCTGGGCAACCAGTCGTCGGGCTCGGTGACCGTCGACAAGGCCGCGCCCTACATCGGCCTCGTGTTCTCCACGCCGCTCAAGGACGCGGCCGCCGCGGCCAAGGCCAACGCCGCGCTCGGCAAGATGGACGCGGCGGCGATGTCGGCGCTGCTGCGCGCGCAGCTCGCCGGGACCTCGGCCATGTTCGAGTGGTCGGCCAAGCGGGAGACGGTCGGCAAGGCCAAGGCGATGCACTTCCGGATGACGGTCAAGAAGGGGAGCCTGCTCGACACCGAGACGGTCCGGCGCTGGCTGGGCGGCGGCTTCGACGCCTACCAGGCGGTGGTGGGAACCCGGGTGGTGGTGACGGGCGGCTACGACGGCAAGGCGCGCCTGGCGGCGATCGCCTCGGGCAAGAAGGCCGCGCCGGTCGTCAGCGCCTCGTTCACCGAGGCGGAGGCGGCGGCCAAGGGGCGCGACGGGTTCTACTACTTCGACCTGGCGCCGCTCCTGGGGCTGGCCGGGAGCGCCGGCGCCAGCCCGTTCCTGGCGGCGGCCGCGCGCGGGGCCGGGGGGCCGATCCCGCTCATCGCCACCGCGGGGGGCGACGGCGCCGGCAAGGTCTGGACCGCCGACCTGACCCTCCCCGTCACGGCCTTCAAGTCGATCGCCGCGCTGTTCGCGGCCGGCGCGATGGCCGTGCCGCAGTGAGCGCGCGGGCTCACAGGCTCTCGAGCAGCGCGCGCACCTCGGCCTCGGCGGGCTTGCCGCGCGGCGTGTAGCCGGTGGTGGCGGGCCCGCCGTAGCCGTACCAGTTCCAGACGTAGAGGCCGTCGAGCACCGGCGAGCCGGTCCAGGCGCGGCGGAAGGCGGCGAAGCCGCGCCGCTGCTCGTCGGGATCGGGCGCGCCGCCCGCGGTCTCGTCCCAGGGGGCGGCGGTGGCCCCCGCGCGCGAGCGGTAGCCGAGCTCGGTGAAGATGAAGGGGGCGGTGCGGTCGGCGCGCCAGGCCTCGAGCTCCTGCCGGACCCGCCGCCAGCCGGCCTCGGCGGTGGCGTCGTCGTCGGGGGCCTTGGCGTCGCGCAGGTTGAAGTAGCCGGAGATCCCCTCCTCGTCGACGAGGTCGAACAGCGCCGCCTTCTGGTAGTGGTCCCAGTTCGCCGAGTAGACCAGCTTGCCGCCGAACACCGCGCGCACCCGTTCGATGAGCGGGCGCCAGCGGTCGAGGTCGCCGTCCAGCGTCGACAGCTCGCTGCCGATCACCAGCCGCTTGGCGCCGGTCATGGCGGCAATGCCCGCCAGGTCGCCCAGCCGGTCGCCGTAGCTGCCGAACCAGGCGTCGCGGTCGCGCGGCTCGAGGGTGCCGCGCCACTCGCCGGCGCGCGGCGCCGACAGGCGGACGATGGGGAAGATCGTCACCTCCAGCCCGTCGCGCCTGGCGAGCCGCGCGGTGTCGGCCACGGTGTCGAGGGTGGGGGAGTAGCGGGTGTCGAGCGCGAGCTCGGTGCTGGCGCCGTCGGTCTGGTAGAGCGGCACCACCAGCGCCACGTGGGTGGCGCCCAGCGCCACGATCTCGGCCAGCAGCGAGGCGTAGGAGAAGCTGACGTCCTCGGCGAACAGCCCCAGCGCCACCCCGCGCTCGCGCTCGGCGGGCGGCGCCGGCGGCGGCAGCGCGAGCGGCGGCAGCTTGGCCGTCCCCGGCTCGCGCGGGGGCGGCGTGGGGCCGTTGAGCGCGGCGAGCGCCAGCGCCACGGCGGCGGCGAGGCGGGGGGCGATCACCGCGTGCAGTCCCGGCCGGCGTTGCGCTTGGCCAGCACCTCGAGCAACGGCTGGTAGAAGGCCATCATCGCCCGCGGCGAGATCGGCTCGCCGGTCGCGTCCTGGATCACCGCCCGCCAGTCGCGGGTCGCGCCCAGCGAGAGGATCCCCTTCAAGAAGGCGCCCACCTCCTTGCTGCCCGAGTAGTCGCAGGCGTGCACGTCCTGCCCGAGGATCTTGGCGCAGATGTGGTCGTGGAGCTGGAACTTGATCATCGTCGCCAGCGCGTAGTCGTAATACTGCGCCGGATCGTCGTTGATGTGGGTCTTGGTGCAGGCGTCGCAGAGGTCGCCGTCGCGGGCGCCCGGCGCCACCACCCCCTGGAAGGTGGCCACGTCGTCCCACCAGCGCTGCTGCCACTCGGCCGGCGGCAGCTCGTCCTCGTAGAGGTCGTGCTCGAAGTGGCTCATGGTCCCGGCCGACCAGGGGAGGAACACCATGGAGTCGAGCGCCGACTGCAGCAGCCAGGCGGTGGGATCGGGCCGCTTCGCCTCGGGCATCACGCCGACCTTGATCAGGTAGGGGGTCTCCTCGCTGGCCAGCTTGGCCAGCTCGCCCACCGCCTCGTGGAAGGCGCGGTTGGCGCCGTCGCGCAGCAGGTACGGCACCTCGGGGCAGTCGTAGGAGAGGAAGTAGTAGATGTGGCCGAGCTCGTGGTGGGCGGCGGCGAACCACTCCTCGTTGGGCTCCACGCTCATGAGCGAGCGGACGTCCCCCTGGCGGTCGATGTCCCAGGCCGAGGCGTGGGTGTTCTTCTTGCGCGCCAGGCCGGGCGGCACCGGGTAGAGGTCGGAGCGCTCCCAGAACGTCGGCGGCAGCCGCGGGAACCCCAGCGAGACGTAGAAGTTCTCGGCGCCGCGGACGATGCTCGCCGCCGAGGCGCCCTTGAACAGCGGATCGAGGTTGGCCGCCTCGACGAGCCCGGGCCAGCTCTGCGCCCAGCGGTTCCCGATCCAGTGCGCCGGGATGAGGCGGGGCGGCGGGCGCTTGAAGCGGGCCGCCAGCTCGTACTTGGCGAAGCAGTGGAGCTGATCGTAGAGCGGCTTGGTGGTGCCGAGCGCGTCGTCGAGCAGCTTCATCATCTCGGGGACGGTCATCCCGTAGTCGGCCACCTGCAGCGCGAAGTACGAGTGGTAGCCCATCTCGCGCGCCACCTGGTTGCGCAGCTTCACCAGCTCGACCAGGCCCGGCTTGAGCGGGCGGCCGATCTCCTTGGAGGCATTCCAGATCCGCAGCCGCTCGTTCAGATCGCGCGACTTGCGGAGGACGTCGTCGATCTCGTTGGCGGTCGTCGGGCGGGCGCACTTCTTCGCGGGCGGCCCGGGCGCCGCGCAGAAGCTGAAGCCATCCATGATGCTGGATTGCCGGGCCTCGGCCTCCACGCGCGCGCGCACCACCTCGGGGATGGTGCCCGGGCTCTCGGCGGCGGCGAGCAGGAGCTTGTCGAGCTGGCGGGCGGTGAGCTCGTCGAGCTGCTTGCGGTTCTTGAGCAGCGCCTTGGTCTTTTCGATGATGAGCTTCGAGCCGGCCAGCGCCGCCAGGGCCTTGTCGGCGCCGGTCCGCTGGCCGGTGTGCTCGGGGGTGACGTCGGTCAGCGACACCCAGTCCGCCAGGTTGGCGTTGACGGCCACCGGGGCCAGCCGGCTGGTGACCTGGGTCAGGAACGCCTGGGCCTCCTTCTCGGCGGC
>DASZVW010000433.1:0-3389 GCA_035546895.1 Polyangia bacterium | reverse complement strand
TCCAGGCCGGGATCGCCCACGTCCAGTTCGAGACGATCCATCCCTTCTTCGACGGCAACGGCCGTGTCGGCCGGGCGCTGATCCTGATCATCCTGCGGCGCCGCCGTCTGACCAGGAGCTATCTGCCGCCGGTCAGCCTGGTGCTGGCCGGCGAGGCCGACCGCTACGTCGCCGGCCTCGGCAGCTGGCGTCGCGGCGACGAGGACGACTGGTACCGGGTGTTCATCGATGCTCTCTACCGCGCCGCCGCGGGCGCGCGGCATTTCGCCGCCGATGTCGCTGCGCTGCAGGACCGCTGGATGCAGCAGGCCGGGGAGCCGCGCCGCGGCTCGGGGCCGCGGCGGCTGATCGAGCTGCTCCCCTCACAGCCGATCATCGACGTGAAGACGGCGACCGACCTCCTCGGCGGCAGCGCCGAGCGCTCCCGACAGGCCATCGCACGGCTCGAGCAGGCGGATGTGCTCCGCCAGACGAGCGCCGGGAAACGCAACCGTGCCTGGGAGAGTGTCGGCCTCTTCGCTCTCCTCGACCGCTTCGAGCGGACGCTCGGACCCGAGGAACGCGCCCCCCATCCGACCCGGTGATCGCCGGCTGAAGAAGGACACATCACGCGTCGACGGCAACCTCCCCGGAGGGCGTAGCCCTCGACAAACCTCAACCCGGCGCGGCGCCGATCACCCTCCGCACCTACACCCACCTGATGCCGGAGGCGCTCAAGTTGGCACGGAAGGAAATGGACGCCTATATCGTCGCCCGGGTCGCGAAGGAAAGGAAGAAGAAGCGGGCGAGGGCGAGGTGACCTCGCGCCTCGCGACAGCGAGTGCGGCTTCGCGACCCTGCGCGCCGCTGTTCCCGCGCCCCCGCGACGCGCCTCTCACGACGCCTCCAGGTCCAGTTCCCACTCACGCACACGGCAGTCAAAGGAGGGGACGCCGGATCGGTCAGCGCGATCGGCTCGCCGCTCGCGACCAGCTTGCCCCGACCCTCGAAGACGGCAAGGGCCGGGTTTCCGTCCAAGCGCGACGGATACCGCACCGCGGCAGCGCCCAGACGATCGAAGAGGTCGCCGGCGATCGTCTGGGTGACGATCCGACGGCGGCTGGTGATCTCGTGCAGGTCGAGATGCTCCAAACCGTGCTCGGCGAGCAATGTCGCGTGTCGCCTCTCGAGGTCGTGACGAACGGTGAGGTCGTGGAGGTCGATGATCGGTCCGTCCAACTGGACCCGCGCCGGCGCCATGACATGCTGCTCCCGCCAGCTCGCGCTCACCGGATGGACCGCCAGGTCGGCAATGGCCCCTTCGCCGAAGACGTCACGGAAGTCCCGGATGGCCGCGGCATTGGGGCGAAATTCGGCGAGGACCTCACGTAGCGAGGTCCTCGGGTTCTCGGCGCAATAGAGCGCCCGAAAGCGCCGGCGGGCGTCATCGAAGCGGTGGTTCCACTCGTAGAGGTCGAGCGGCGTGAAGGCGAGCGGGTCGCTTATATGCCCGACCGCCACAGTTCCCCCGCACTCACCCCTCAAAACTAACGAGCTGCCTGGCGGCAGCCCTGACCTCCGCGAACCGGGTCGGCTCGGCGGCGCGGCGCAGGACGTCGACGGGCGCGGCGTCGTCGAGGCGCGTGTTGGTACCGAACAGCCAGGCCTTGGCGGTGTTCGCGTCGAAGGCGTCGACGATCATGCGCACGATCTTGTAGCCCTCGCGCAGGCGCAGGTCGGTCGTCTGGTTGGGGATGGGGCCGTCGGCCTTGCGGTAGCGACCGATCTGCTTGGCGTCGCGAAGGTCGACGAGGTGGGCGGCGATCCTCTGGCCGAGCTGGTCCTGCAGGTAACCGGCGATCTCCGCGGTGGGGAGGGTGGCTGCGTCTCGATCGAGCTTCTCGGCTATGGGTGCGGTGAGGATGGGTATGGATGGCTCCTGTCTGGTCGCATCGAGCCTACCGGTAAGAACACCGTTAAATACACCATTTTCAACGAAGGCGAGCCGCAGGCCAGCCGAGTGGACCAGGATCATCGATCCACGTTGCCGACGCGAACCGCGCCAGGTATGGCGACCTGGATTTGGTCGTCTCGCGATGGCTCGCAGCACACGGGCGTTCCGCCCGATGGCGCCCCGATCAAGGGGTTCCGGGCAAGGCCGATACTCCGACGATGGCCGAGGCATGGGACCGGAAGGAGAGGAGCTCATCACGCGGGGGAATCGTCTCGCCGCGATCCGTTCGGCGCCGTGGACGGTCCGGGCGGGGACCGCCCTGCTGTTGGCCGACCAGGTGCCCCGTGCAATCGCCGATCCACGGATAGTCCCACTGATCCTGTTTCCCTTCGGATTTGTGTTCTCCGCGATGGTCCTGGCGGGGATCCGCGTCATCTGGCAGGTGGCTCTCATCTTCACCGCCGGCGACGTCGTCTTCGCCTACGCACTCGACAACGCCACCTGGGACGCGGTCCTCGGCGCGGTCACATTCGTCCTCCTGCTGCTGCCGTCCTCGCGCCGGTACTTCCAGCCCGGGCGGAAATGGCTATCGCCAAGCCTCGAGGGCATGTCCTATGAGGACTGGGAGCGTGGTGGGCTGCGCCATCTCAGGCTGAAGGAGAGGCTGCCGAACTATCTGGAGCCGCGATCCGTGCGAGCCTTCTTCGTCGCCTGTCGGGGAGGCGGCCGGCTCTCGATCCTCTCCTACGTATTCCGTCGGGAGTACGCGGTCGCCGCCACCGACGAGGGGGTGGTCGTCGTCCGGATTCGGAGGCCCCCGATCGTGAGCGCGAGACTCACCGGGATCGTCGCCGAACTGCGCGCCGACGACCCGCAGCTCGCCTGGGATGACGAGACATTCGTCGTCGCCGGTCGCGACTACCGTCCGATCCGACACCATGAGGCCGCGGCCGACGAGGTCGCGCATTGGTTGACCTTCCGGCGTAGAAATCCGTCAGGACGGCGGCCCACCAGTCGCCCTTTCCTTCCTCCGTGCTCACCACCTCCCTGAAGACGACCACGGCAAGCACACGCCATCCATATTGAGTCATCCATGACGTCTCGCAGGGACCGTGCAGGGACCGAAATCCCGGAATTCGTGAATCTCGTTGAGATGCGTTGACCGAGGTTCACCGGCGGCAAGTCCCACAAGCCCGAGATTCCGCATCACCAAGCCATTTCTCGGCTCTTGAAGGGGTGTCCGGTCGACGCCTCCCGGGGACACCCGATTTTTGACCTGACAGTTTTCGAGACTGCCCCGTTCAACCACTCCGGCCCCCTCCGCGGGGTTCGAGGCGCAAACGATGATCCTATCGACGCGGCGCTCGAGGTTTGTCCCTAGCTAGGCTCTGGGGCACCTGGAGAGGTGTCCGAGTGGCTTAAGGAGCACGATTGGAAATCGTGTGGGCGGGGTTGA
>DASZVW010000432.1:0-5900 GCA_035546895.1 Polyangia bacterium | reverse complement strand
GAGGCGCAGGACGGTCGGATCGCCGGTGCGCGCGGCGGTGATGGTCCGCCCGGCCAGCGCGCCGCGCAGGACCTCCTCGACGTGGACCAGATCGGGCAGCTCGGGCATGACGGCCTCACCTCAGTCTGGCATTCCCACGGGCGCGGGTACAGACTGCGGGTATGCCGCTCCCCGCCCTGATCGCCGTGGTGATCGTGTCGGTGGGGTGCGTGATCTTCCTGGTCTCCCAGGTGCGCAAGCTGCGCCGCCAGAAGCGGAACCTCGTGCACTGGGAGAAGGGCGAGCCCCTCGAGGGCGTGGGCGACTGGGACTGATCGCGCCGGGGCGCGGACCTCAGGGGCAGGGCGCGCCCGCGCTCGCCGCGCCGTCGCGGACGCGCCAGAGCGCGGCGTGGGCGTCCTTGCGCACGAGCTGGAGCCAGGGGGGCGGGTCCCCCTGCCCGAGCAGGCTGCGCGGGCGCTGGCGCAGCTCGACGTCGCTCACCGCCAGGTAGCGCACGCGCGCGCCGCGGAGCAGCCGCTCGAGGCCGCACCAGTCGCCGTAGCCGTCGACGCCGGCGAGGCCGGTCTCGTCGGGGAGCGGCAGGTAGCGGTGCTGGAAGTAGCGCTTGAGGAAAGGGGCGGTGCCGGCCAGCGCCTCGCCGGGCGCCAGCTGGCGGTCGAGCGGGGCGAGCGCCGCCACCTCGCCGTAGGGGTGCTGGCGCACGAAGGCCGGGAGCTGGGAGAGCGCCGCCGCGGCGAGCGTGAGGGCCACCAGCGCGCCGCTCGCCGCCGCCGCGGGCTTCGCGGCCAGCCGGTGGCAGGCGCCGATCGAGAGCGCGGCGGCGATCGGGATCCAGAGCAGCATGAAGCGGCCCCAGGTGAAGAAGATCGCCGCCACGCCGAGGGTGAAGACGAGGAGCGCGGCCAGGAGGTAGAGCTCGTCGCGGCGGCGGCCGCGGACGGCGGCCCCCACGGCGAGCGCCAGCGGCGGCAGCCCCCACCAGCCGCCGCTGAGGCCGGGCAGCGCGCTGGTGAAGAACTTCCCGAGCTCGCGCAGCGTCGAGGCGGCCACCGCCCCCGGCTCGCCCAGGAGCAGCCGCCGGTAGCTCGACGGCGGGCCGTGCTCGAGCAGCGTCCAGTCGCCGTGAGCGTGCAGCTTCCACCAGAGGTTGCGCCAGTTCTCGTCGTGGAACGGCGAGCCGAAGTCGCGCCAGCGCAGCCCCCAGAGCGGCAGCAGGACCAGCAGCGCGGCCCCGACGGCCAGCGCCACGTGCGCCGCCGAGCGGCCGCCGCTCTCATCGGCGCCCGTCGACGTCGCCCGCTTCGGCGCCAGAAGGTAGGCGAGGATCAGCGCCGGCGCCAGCAGCCCCGCGTTGCCCCGGACCCAGGCGCCGAGCGCGGCGGCGAGCCCGGCCGCCAGCGCCGCACCCGCCGACGGCCGCTGCAGGTACGCCAGGCCCGCCAGCAGCGCGCCCGCCGCCAGCGCGGCGAACAGCATGTCCGTGGTGGCCTCGACGCCGAAGATCCAGAGGTTCGCGTTGGCGATGGTGAGCCCCATTGCCAAGAGGGCGATCCGCCGGTCGCCGAGCCGGCGGCCGAACCCGAACGCCGCCAGCGCCAGGCCGCAGGCGGCCAGAGTCGAGATGAGGCGCGCGGCCCCGAAGGTGCCGCCGGCCAGCGGCGCTAGCCCGGCGGCCAGCAGCGGGTAGAGGGGCGGGCGGAACGGATCGCGCGGGAGCTCCCCTTGCCGGATGAGATCGGCCTTGTCGACGAAGGCGTCCCGCTCGGCGGTGTTGGCGGCCTCCACCCAGTGGTAGTGCCGGCCGAAGGCCGCCAGGGCGATCAGGAAGACGGCCGCCAGCAGGTAGTTCGCGCGCGCCATCGGCGCCCGTCAGACCTTGTCGCGCAGGAACTCGACGTAGTAGGCGGCGTCGCGCCGCTCCTCGAGCTCGCCCCGCTCGACCGCCTCTTCGCACAGCTTGCGCAGATCGCCGATCCGCTTCGAGGGCGGCAGCCCGAAGGTCTCCATGATGGTGTTCCCCAGGCCCGGCGGCAGCGGCGGCACGCGCGCGTCGAGCTCGCGGATGGCGAGGATCCGCTCCTTGAGCCCGTGGATGTTGCTGATCGCCTCCTGCCGCCGCCCCGGGCGCCGCGAGGTCACGTCGGCGCGCGATAGATCGAGCAGGTCGTCGAGGTGCTCGCCCATCTCGTGGTCGAACCGCCGCACCGCCGCGTCGGTCCAGCTCGGCTCGTAGGCGTTGGCGCGCAGGTGGTGGAGCACCAGGAAGCGGATCTTGTGCCGCTCGGCCTTGTCGAACCCCAGCCGCTTGCCGATGGGGTCCCACATCCGGGCGCCGATCTCGGCGTGGCGGTGGAAGGTCACCTTGCCGTCGGGGAGCATCACCCGCGTCGGCACCTTCCCCACGTCGTGCAGCAGCGCCGCC
Organism: Polyangia bacterium; assembly: GCA_035546895.1. GTDB lineage: Bacteria > Myxococcota_A > Polyangia > Fen-1088 > Fen-1088 > JADGRB01. The sequence continues at coordinate 3,475 of DASZVW010000432.1, read as the reverse complement.
CAGCGGACCAGCGGGTGGGGGACCGACTGCACCACCACCTGCTTGGTGTGCTCCCAGACGTCCTTGTGCCGCCGCCCCGCCTCCTGCGAGAAGTCGACCGTCGCCTCCAGCTCGGGGAGCAGCACGCCGAGGACGCCCGCGTCGTGCATCCACTGCAGCCCCTCGGAGAGCGACCGCGACATGATCACCGCCTCGATGGCGGCGCGGATCTGCGGTCCGGGGAGCTGGGTCAGGAGCGGCGCCGCCGGGCGCGCGGCGGTGGTGATCTCGGCCGGCGGCGGCGCCGCGCCGCGCGCGACGGCCACCGCCACGTCGAGCAGGGCGGCCGGAGAGTCACCGGCCGAGGCGACCAGGGGGACGCGCGACACGATCGAACCGTCCTTCGTGCCTACGACGTGATCTTCTTCTTGTCCTGATCCCGCTTCCGGCCCAGGTGGTCGACGAACGGCTGCGCCTGCTTGACCCGCCCGGCCAGCGACTTCTCGGTGATCGGGTAGAGCGTCGCGAAGCGGAGCCCCTCGTCGTAGAGGAAGGTGCCGACCTCCTCGTCGTCGACGAACATGGAGATCTTCTTCTTGGCGTAGACGCCCTTGAGCATCGCCGCCCAGCGGCTGTCGAGCCAGTCGACGATGTCGCCGCCCAGCACCTGGCGGAAGAGGCCCAGCTCCTCCTCGAACCGGGCGTAGTCCTCGGCGAAGCGCGCGCGGAAGGCGGGGGCCCCCTCGCCCCCCTCGGCCGCGATCTTGGCCAGCGCCAGCCGGAGCTGGACCACGTCCTCGGCGAAGCGCAGGGGCGCGTCCACGTTGCCGTCCTTGGGCGTGATCACGTGCACGACCGTCCCGGCGGCCAGCTCCCGCACGCCGCGCTCGAGGTCAGAGTCCGCGACCGCTTCCAGGAGGATCTTGAGGTCGAAAGGGAGAGACACGAGGGCTCTCGCCATCGTGTCCAGAAACGTACGCTCCGTGTTGTCCATTGCCCGAACGGTCAGAAAAGTACGACCCCCGCCTACCTGTCAAGCAGTATACCCCGAGACCGCCCGCGGCTGGGAAGGGCGGAGGGCCTCAAAGTGTCGAAAAATGAGCCAGCGCCGCGTCGAGCGCGGCCGCCGCGGGGGCGCGAAAATCGGCCAGCGGACCGGGGGGGAGCTCGAGGGTCAGCACCGGCAGGCCCCGGTCGACCCCCAGCCAGGCGCCGAACGAGCCGGGGGTGGGGTAGCCGAGGTCGCCGCGCGCCGGCCAGCCGCAGGCGGCCGCCACCGCCTCGGCCCAGGCGGCGGCCGGCCCGTCGTAGTTGACGCAGGCGAACGGCGCGTGGACGGCCACCGCCCCCCGGAGCGGCTCGCGGTCGGCGATCGCCGCCAGCGCGCGCGTCTCGGGCTCGGAGAGCGGCGCCGGCCCGGGGAAGTAGCCGGGGGCGTGCGCGGTGGCGAACGAGCGGGCGGGGAAGTTCCGGTTGAGGTCGACGTCGCGCGCCGAGTTCTTCCGGCGGCGCGCCAGCCCGTCGGGGTTGGCGGCGGGGATCAGCCAGAGCGGCGGCGCGCCGGCGCCGAGCCGGCCGCAGAGCTCGAGGAGCGCGTCGACGCCGGCCGGCTCGTCGCCGTGGATGCCGCCGAAGACCAGCAGCGGCGCGCCGGCGCCGCCGAACCGGCGCCCGTAGAGGGGGCGCCCCTCGGTCGAGCGGCCGAGCTCGGGGAACCCGAGCGCCGCCACCGCCGCCAGGCGCGAGGTCGCTTCGTCCGCCGCCACTTTGACCCCATTTCACGCTCCGGATAACGTCTGCGCAATGCCGATCCCGTTGCGCGATCTGAAGGGCGAGGCCCGCAACCTGGCTCGGGCCGGGCAATTCGCGGCCGCGCTGGCGGCCCACGAGCAGATGCTGGCCCGAAATCCGCTCGACAGCGAGAGCCGGCGGCGGATCGCCGACCTGCTGTTTCAGCTCGGCGATCGGGCGGGGGCCGTGGAGGTCCTGCGCGCGGTGGCGATGCACGACGTGCGGTCGGGGCACCTCTTGCCGGCGCTGGTCGGCTGCAAGCTGCTGGAGACGCTGGGCCAGGCGACCGACCCCATCGTGGCGGTGATGGCCCGCAACTTCTCGCACGGCGCGCCCGCGCTGGCCAAGTTCGCCGCTCGCCAGGCGCCCGTCGACCTCGAGGCGCCGATCGAGCCGCCGCCGCCGTCGGCGGCGAGCGATCTCGGCAAGCTGGTGTCGCGGGCCCGCGCCCGGGCGCTCGATCTGTCGGCCTTCGTCCAGTACCCCGAGCAGTTCCTGCCGGTGGCCTTCTTCTCCGAGCTGCCGCCCGAGCTGTTCCCGGCCGCGGTGCGGATGGTCCGCCTGGTGCGCGCGGCCGACGGCGACGTGATCTTCCGTGAGGGGGACCCGGGGTCGGCGTTCTACTTCGTCGCCGCCGGCGAGGTGCGGGTGGTGGCCGGCGGGCAGCCGGTGGCCGGGCGCCCCACCCGCGCGGTGGAGCTGACCCGCCTGCTCGAGGGGGCGCTGTTCGGCGAGATGGCGCTCATGACCGAGCAGCCGCGCACCGCCTCGATCCAGGCGGTGGGCGAGGCCGACCTGCTGGAGGTGAGCCGGGCGGCGGTCGGCGAGCTGATCCGCGCCGTCCCGGTGCTGGCCGAGCGGCTCGATCGCTTCGCGCGCGAGCGGCTGCTGAAGAACCTCATCGCCACCTCGCCGCTGTTCAAGCCGTTCGACAACCAGCAGCAGATGGAGCTCATCCGCCGCTTCGAGGGGATCGACATGGCGGCCGGCACCACCGTCATCCGCGAGAACGAGATCGGGCAGGGGCTGTTCCTCATCCTGCTCGGCGAGGTCGAGGTGGTGCGCGGGGGGCAGCCGATCGCCCGCCTGCGCGCCGGCGATCTCTTCGGCGAGATGTCGCTGCTGGGCGACGGGCCGACCACCGCCGAGGTGCGCACGGTGGCGCCGACCAGCATCCTCTTCCTCGGCCGCGACTACTTCCGCCGGCTGGTCTCCGCGCTCCCCGCGCTGAGAAAATATTTCGAGGACCTGTCGCGCGCGCGCGCCGCGGCCAACGTCTGAACGGCCGCGGCCGGGTCGATTGCGGGCCCGGGACCGGGGGCTTAGACTCCACACCGTGATGACGATCCTGCGCCGCGCGCCCCGCTGGCTGGCCGTGCTGCTGGTCGCGCTGTCGACGTTCGTCTCGGCCGCGGCCTTCGCCCGTTCGGGCGCCAGCTTCGGCGGGCGGCAGGGCTTCCGCTCGGGCGGCGGCATCACCGCGCCCGGCTATTCGGGCGGCGGCTACGGCAGCCCGTACTCGGGCGGCTACGGGTACGGCTACGCGCCGCGCTCGCACTTCTTCTTCCTGCCCGGCTTCGGCGGCTGGGGCTACGGCGGCGGGTTCGGCCTCTTCGGCTCGCTGGCGGCGCTGCTGGTGGTGGGGATGGTGGTGGCCGCCGTCGCGCGGGCCGTGCGCGCCAGCCGCGGCTCGGGCGCCGACGCG
>DASZVW010000431.1:0-2161 GCA_035546895.1 Polyangia bacterium | reverse complement strand
CCCGCTGCCGCCGGTCCCGCTGCCGCCGGTCCCGCTGCCGCCGGTCCCGCTACCGGAAGGGCCGCTGCTTCCCGAACAAGCGCCCAACAAGAGCGCGCCGATGGCCAGCGTCGCGCGAACTTTGCTCCCGAGCTGCATGGGTCTTCTCCTCGGTTGTCGGTTCCGGCGGCACTATGGACAGCCGCGAACGGACCCGGCAATAGGCCGATCGGCCTACCGAGAGCGCCCGGATCCTCGAGCGCTCAGAACTGGCTGAGGAAGCTCCACACGTTCTGGTACTCCCAGCTGGTCCTCTGGCCCGGATCCGTCGGATCGGGCGTGTGCGGGCCGTTGAAGGAGCAGAACTCCACGGGATAGCCGGGCAGGCAACCGGTCAGGTTCGTGCAGATGTGATTGCCGCTGGTGACCTTGGGGGGCGTCATCCAGGTGCAGCCGTCGGTCGTCGCGTAGCTCTCGCACACGCCGACGCCGCCCCCCGCGCTGGCGAACGAGCAGTTCGTGCTCGTGCTGTCGTAGCAGAGCACCGTGTCCGCGGTCCCGTGCGAGGCGTAGTAGGCGACGGGCTTGCTGGGCTTGCAGCTGCCGCTGAGCTGGGCGGCCGAGTAGGCGGCGATCGCGCGGATGTATCCGGCGACGCCGTTGGTCGTGCCCCCGAGGGGCCTCTCGCAGGCCGTCTCGTAGGACATGCTCGCGCCGTAGCTCCACCCGGTGGCGAAGATCCGGTTGGTGTCGACGCAGAAGTTCTGCTCGATCTGGGCGACGACCGCGTCCGCGAAGAGGATGTCCGAGTCGTTCGGGTTGGGCCATCCACATCCCGACGCCTGCGTGCAGCTGGCGCCGTTCTGCTGCCCGTTGGGGGCGACGAAGATCGTGCTGTTCTCGGACAGCGGCAGCAGGTGGTAGTAGCTGTTCCGGTACATCTCGTCGTCGTTGCCGTTGAGCTCGTGGTAGGCGATGACGAATCGGTACGGGTGCGTGTCGTCGTAGTTGGTCGGCACGTTGAGGATGTACTCACGCTGCAGGTTGGCGGCCGTGATCGTGATGTGGTGGCCGTTGTTGTAATCGCTGCTCGGGATGCCGGGCGCCTTGCCGCAGCCGGCGCTCATCCCGGCGGTCGCGCCGCCTGCGCCCGCCGCGCCGCCCCCACCCGCTCCCCCGACGCCACCCGTGGCGTGCCCGCCCGAGCCGCCCTGCCCCGTCGTCCCGCCGGGGCCGGTCCCGCCGCTGCCGGTCGAGCCGCCGCCGCCGTGACCACTCGCGCCGCCGGAGGCGCCGCCGTTTCCCCCGCTCCCGCCGGAACCACTTCCGCCGGCTCCGGTCGCACCGCCCGCGCCGGCCCCTCCGGCGCCCGGCGCGCCACCCGTGGCGGCGCCGCCCGCCCCCGAGAGACCGCCCGTTCCGATCCCGCCCGTTCCGGTCCCGCCCGTCGACGAACCTCCCGAACCGCCGCTCGTGGCCCCGCCCGCACCGCCCGCGCTCCCCGTCGTCGCTCCGCTTCCACAACCGTACCCGGCGAGGGCGGCGCTCAGAACGGCCACGCGGGCGGCCGCAGAAAGCGAAGCCCGGCCCGACGTTCTTGCGTGCGCGCGAGGGATCATTTGCATGGGAAACCTTTCGGCAGAGAAGCGGCGCCCTTCCTCTACTCGTCGCGAGGCCGACGAAGTTGTCAGGAAACCTCGGCGCCCTCCGCGCGCGATTTTCGCCGTCACTTTGACAACCCGAGGTTGCTGGGCACAAACGCGAGGGGAAGGACCAGCCACCATGGATCGCCTCTCGCGCCAGGCCCCCTCACGCAACGCGGACGATCGCCCCGCCGCGCCGGTGAGCCCTCGCGGGTGGGCCGGCCTCATCCTTCCCGCGTCGCTGGCGTACCTGGTGGCGTGGAGCGGATGCGCCAATCGAGGGATGCGGCCTCCCGACGAGCAGGTCATCGACGGCGGGTTCCGCGCAGACATGAACGGCGGTTCTGGCGGAGGCGGGGCCGGCGGGTCCGGCGGTACGTCGGGCCAGGGCGGGGCCGCGGGCGCACCGCCGACCGGGGGCACCGGCGGCGCGAGCGGCGGAACGGGAGGAGGAGGCGGGGCCGGCGCCGGAGGAACTGGCGGCGCGGCCGGGGCGAAAGGGAGCGGCGGCGCGAGCGGCATGAATGGAACGGGCGGCG
>DASZVW010000430.1:0-5434 GCA_035546895.1 Polyangia bacterium | reverse complement strand
GTGAGCGCGGCGGCCGACAGGGCCAGCAGCAGGATCGACCTTCGTCCGTTGCCGGGCAGCGTCATTTTGGAAATCCGACTATAAGCCGGAAGCCCGGACGACACCAGCGCGACGCGCCAGCCGGCGCCGCTATTTTCCGGGCGTCACGCTGATCGAGGGGCCCGTGCTGGCCAGCGCCTTCTGGAGATCGTCGCTGGCGGTATACGGATCGAGGCGCGAGACGTCCGTCCCGATGTCCCAGAGGACGGGGATCATTTTTCTGGAAATGGCGGCGTTGAGCACCGCCGACATCCAGCGGACGCGCGACGCCGACTCCTTCTTGTTGGTGACGCCGAACTCGCCGATGAAGGCCGGGATGTCGTGCGTGGTGCAGAAGCCCTTCATCTGATCGAACAGCTCGTCGAGCTGCTTGACGTCCTCGGCGGTCCCCCAGCTGGGCATCATCTTCCCCCAGGGGGCGTCCTCGGTGAGGCCGCAGAACTGGTACGGCGTGTAGTAGTGGACCGAGATGAAGAGCTTGCCGGGGACGGTGTCCTTGGGGAGCTTGTAGGCGGCGTCGCAGGTCTTCTTGAAGTCGGTGCTGTAGCCGGTGACGACCAGGAGGCGCTTGGCGTTGTTGCCGCCGGTCTTGCGGACGGTGTCGATGAAGAGCTGGTTCACCCGGGTGAGGGTGGCGTAGGCCTTGGCCTCCGAGCCCTCGCCGCTGAAGTTGGTCTCCTCGTTGAGCGCCTCGAAGATCAGCTTCTCGTTCTTGCCGGCGAAGAAGGTGGAGATCTGCTCCCAGTAGGAGCGGAACTTCTGCTCGGCGTCGGGGCTGAAGGTGTCGGGCTTGGGGTACTTCTCCTTGACGTCGGCGTCGATCCAGCCGCCGTCCCAGTGGATGTCGAGGACGCAGAACATGCCGGCGCCGGTGATCCAGTCGACCACCTCGCGCACCCGGCTCATCTTGTCGGGCATGATCTTCCCCTCGTCGGCGTAGGTGTTCCAGGCCACCGGCAGCCGCACGGTCTTGAACCCCAGCTTGGCCAGCCCCTGCACGTACCCCTTGGTGATGAGCGGGTTCCCCCACCCGGTCTCCCAGATGGTGGTGTTGTCGAGCGTGTTGCCGATGTTGATCCCCGGCGTCATGCGCGGCACCGCCGACCAGGCGTCGAGCTCGTTCATCGGCTCGAGCGGCGGCGGCGTGGCGGCGCCGCCGGCGGTGGCGGCGGTGGCGTCCGCGGGGTTGAGCGGCGGCGGCCGCAGGCAGCCGAGCGCCGGCGCGCAGGCGAGCAGCGTGAGGAGGACGAACCGGGACGATCTTTTCATGGTGGTTCTCGCGGGCGGGTCGTTTCAGGGTTGCGGTTGATAGTCGAACCAGTCGAACGCCGCGGGCGGCGGCGTCGGATCGCCGTCGGCGGTCCGGGCGTAGAGGCCGGCGGTGGTGCCGATGAAGCCGCCCGTCACCTCGGTCGCCAGCAGGCGCGTCTCGGCCGCGCCCAGCGACGCGGGCGGCGCGCTCTGCCCGCCGGCGCGGTCGGGCGCCGGCTGCCAGGCGAACGTGTAGCGGGTCGGCGCGGCGTCGATCTGCAGCATCAGCGGGCCGGCGGCGGGAATCCGCGCGGTGGCGGTCACCACGGAGACGTCAGCGCCGACGGTCTGGCGCACGAACACCTCGCGCCCGGCGCCGCGCCGGCGCACGCCCAGCTCGTAGCGCGCGTGCGGCGCGCGGTAGAGCACCAGCCCCGCCTCCTCGCCGTCGCGCCGGGGCGCGAAGTCGATCCGGGTGGCCATGCGGACCGTGAGGTGCTGCTGGCGGCGGGCCACGAAGGTCGGCGAGGCGCCGGTCTCCCGCTCGAGCGAGACCGGCGTCCCGTGCAGCGTCAGCCAGCCGGGCCGCTCGGTGATCGAGTAATTCGCGCGCACCGGGTCGCGCAGGAAGATCCAGTCCGGACCGAGCGCCGGCCCGTCGAAGTCGTCGCGCGCGGGCGCGGCGGGCACCGGCGCCGCCGGGAGCCCCTGGACGTGCATGTCGAGCGCGATCGGCTGGCCCTCGTTGACCACCGGCCACCCCTGCGCGTCCCAGCGCACCGGCGCCAGGAAGGTCTCGCGCCCGAGGTGGTGCCAGTAGTAGCCGCCCTGCGGCCGAATGCCGAGGAAGACCATCCACCACTTCCCCTCGCCGTCCTGGACCAGGTCGGCGTGCCCGGTCGCCTGGATCGGCTGGTCGAGCGGCGTGTTGCGGTGGGTGAGGATCGGATTGCGCGGACAGGGCTCGAACGGCCCCCACGGCGAGCTCGCCCGCGCGATGGTCACCATGTGGCCGTACTCGGTCCCCCCCTCGGAGATCATCAGGTAGTAGCGGCCGCCGATCTTGTGGAGGTGCGGCCCCTCGGGATAGCGCCCGCCCGTCCCTTTCCAGACGAGGCGCGGCGCGGTCAGGAGCTTGCCCGAGGCGACGTCGAGCTGCGAGGCGAAGATCCCGGGCACGCTGCCGGTCGAGGTCAGGTAGACCTTGCCGTCGTCGTCGAAGAAGAGGCTGGGATCGATCCCGCCGCCCGGGACGTCGAGCCACACCGGCTCCGACCAGGGGCCGGCCGGATCCTGGGCGGTGACGAAGAAGCTCCCGCGGTGCGAGACGTTGGTGGTGACGACGTAGAACGTGCCGGCGTGGAAGCGGATGGTCGGCGCGAAGATCCCGCCCGACGGCGCCGCCGTCTCCAGCGGGAGCTGCGACTCGCGCGTCAGCACGTTGCCCAGCGGCTCCCAGTGAACGAGGTCGCGGCTCCGGTGGAGCGGCACGCCAGGGAAGAATTCGAACGAGCTGTTGACCAGGTAGAACCAGTCGCCGACCCGCGCCACGCTGGGATCGGGATAGAAGCCCGGCAGCACCGGGTTGCGGTAGCTGGTGAGGCGCGGGGCCGGCGGCGGCGTCTCGGCGGCGATCGGCGCGCCGGCCAGCACCGCGGCGGCGACCAGCGCGCGCGCGAGGCTACTTCGGATCGCCATAGAACGTGCCGCGGCCGTGCGTCCCCACGTAGACGCGGCCGAACTTCTTGGGGTCGCCGGTGATCTGCAGGACCAGCCCCCACTGGTGCTGGTCGTCGTTGATCCGCAGCCAGGTCGCGCCGCCGTCGGTCGAGCGGAAGAACCCGCGCTGCCCCTCGACCGTCCCGACGAGGTAGAGCGCGGGCGTCTTGGCGCGCGGCGCGGCCTTGCCGAAGCCGAAGGCGTGGATCTGCTCGACGAGCGGCAGGCGCTGGAACGGCTTCCCGGCCGGCGCGTGGTAGAGGCCGTCGTAGGCGGCGAGCCAGAGATCGCCCTCGCGGCCGGGCGCGGTGTAGAGGCGGTCCTGGCCGCCGCGGTCGTCGCCGCGATCGGTGCGGTTGTCCTTGCCGTTGCCGCCGCGCTTGGGGAGCCCGCCCGGCAGCTCCAGCGGGCGCTCGGCGAAGTGGGCCGCGCCGTCGCTGCTCTCGTAGAGCTTCCCCTCGAAGAGGGCCATCGCGTAGAAGCGCTTGCCGTTCACCCGATCGGCCACCACGCGCGTCCCCGCCGGCAGCCCCGCGCAGGCCGTCCAGGTGGCGCCCTTGTCGGCGGTGACGTACGGCGCTTCGTCGCGCGGCGTCCAGACCCAGATCGCGCCGTCGGCGGAGACGGCGACGTCCCCCTCGCTGGCCTTCGCGTCGGGCACCGCCGCCGGCTCGTGCCAGGTCTTGCCGCCGTCCGTCGAGTAGCCGAGGTTCTTCTCCTTGTCGGCGTGGCGCGCGCGCCCCACGCGCACGATGACGTCGGGATTCTTCTCGCCGCCGCTGACGTCCTTGGTGTTTCCGAGGAACGGCGGCTTGGGGTTGCCGTCGGGCGGCGGGCGATCGAGATCCCGGTGCACGAACCCGGAGTAGTCGCCGATGGCGGTCACCAGCGGCGCCGACTTGTGCTTCCCCGGCGGTGGGCTCCAGAGCGCCAGCGCCACCGTCTCCTCGATGCCCGGGCTCATCACCTGCCAGTGGGTGGGGACGTTCTTGTCGAGGTTCGTGAGGTCGAACGTCTCCCAGCCGCCGTAGCCGGTGGTGAAGAGCGCGTGGGCGGGGTTGGCGGGATCGATCTCCACGTCGAACAGCCAGTGGATGTCGGTGTCCTTCACGTAGGGCGCCAGGCGGTAGTCGTAGAGGCCGCCGCTGGCGAACACGCCCTTCCAGGTGGCGCCGCCGTCAGTGCTGCGGAACAGCTCCTCGCCCTTCGGGCGGTAGAACGTGCTGGCGATCAGCACCTTCGGGTCGTGCGCGTCGACGGCCACCGCGCCGTAGCCGAACTTGCGCTCGGCGCTCGGCTTGTCGGGGGTGACGTCGGTCCAGGCGCCGGTGCGCGTGTCCAGCTTCCAGACCGCGCCGTCGACCATCGGCATCGGCCCCGGATCGGTCCCGTAGCTGACGAACAGGGTCCCGTCGGCGGCCAGCACGGCGTGGTTGGGGCGGTACTTGGTCGGCTGCCCGGGGACCACCTTCCAGGTCACCCCCGCGTCGTCGCTGCGGTAGAGGCCGGGGCGCCCCATCACCGAGACGCCGGCGTAGATCGTCCGGCTCGGGCGCCCGGGGGCGCCGCCGGCCGGATCGAAGACCACGAAGACGATGCTGCTGCGGCCGCCGCCGCTCCAGGCCGGCAGCTTGGCCTCCTCGGGCGGCAGCTTCAGCACGTCGGCGGGGAAGGTCGTCACCCGGCTCCAGGTCACCGCGCCGTCGGCGCTCTTCCAGAGCCCCGCGTGCCGGGTGCCGAGGAAGAGGACGCGCCCGTCGTGGGGATCGACGGCCATCCGCTCGCCGTTGCCGCGCCCGGCCTCGTTGCCGCCGAACTTGAGGGGGACGTTGGTCCGCTCGAACGTGTGGCCGCGATCGGACGAGCGGAGGATCGCGCCGTCGGGGACCTCGGGCGCCGTGTACGTGCCGCAGGCCAGGTAGACCTTGTTCGGGTCGGACGGATCGACGGCGATGCTCTCCACACCCATCAGGTTCAGGTCGGCGTAGGAGACCCAGTCGAGCATCGGCTCCCAGCGGTGCGTCTCCGGGTCGCGCCGGTAGGCGCCGCCGATGTCGGTGCGCGCGTAGAGGACGTCCTTGGCGGTGGGGTGGAAGACGAAGCCGTCGACGAACCCGCCGCCCACGATCTGGACGCTCTTCCAGGTGTAGGGGACCGACGCGGGCGGGGCGGCGAGCGCGGGGGCGGCGGCGAGCGCCAGCGCGCACAGGAGGACGCGGGAGGTGGTCATGCGGCCAGCGAACAAGACCACAGATTTCCGGAAACATGCAATCGAGCAGATCGCGCGTACAATCCGCGCCGGAGCGCCAATGACGACGGCGAAAACGAAGACCAACACGCTGCTGGCGATCGGCCTGCTGCTGGCGATCGGCGGCTGCGGCACCACGACCGGCGCCAGGCCGGCCCCCGCCGGCGCCGCCGCGCC
>DASZVW010000429.1:0-3237 GCA_035546895.1 Polyangia bacterium | reverse complement strand
CCCGGATCGTCGCCCGCGCCGTGCGGGTCCCCGATCCGACGGTGCGGGTGGTGAACGGCTGGCTGGTGCGGCGGCTGGCCCCGCACTGCGCCCGCATCGAGCTCGCCGACCTGCCGTCGAGCCGCGACGAGGAGCGGCTGCTCTACGCGATGGGGTTCGAGACCGCCAATGTGCACCTGGGGACGCCGCGCGCCCGCGCTGTCCTGCGCAAGCAGCTCGCCGCCCGCCGCGGCCCCTGGCTGCACGAGGCGGCCAAGGCGATGACCGCCGAGATCCTCGCCGACTGGAAGGCCTGGCGGGCGGCCCCGGCTACCGCCCGAGCACCTCGACGCGCACGGTGATCACCCCTTCCTTGAGCATCCCCAGCCGGCGCGCCGCCCCCTCGGAGAGGTCGACGATCCGGCCGCCCGGGCAGCCGCAGCGATCGTTGATCCGCACCGTCACCGCGCGGCCGTCGGCGCGGCTCACCCGGACGCGGGTGCCGAACGGGAGCGCCGGCGAGGCGGCGGTCATGGCGTTGGGGTCGAAGCGCTCGCCGGAGGCGGTCTTGCGTCCGGCGAAGCCGCGGCCGTAGTAGCTGGCGCGCCCGTGCTGCACGCGCGGCCCGGCGCCGCGGCGCGCGCCGGCGGCCGTCGCGCAGCCGATCGCCACCGCGGTCGCCGCCAGCGCGCCGAGGAGGACGACCAGGAAGCGCGGCCCCGCCCTATTCGTGACGGCCCCCGCCGCCGCCGGGCGGACCGTCCTCGAGCAGCGCCTCCTCGGCGCCGGGCTCGGGCGGCGGCGCCTTGTCGCCGCGGCTCTCGATGGTGCCGATGCCGTACTTCTCGAGCTTGTAGTAGAGCGCGCTGGTCTTGATCCCCAGCAGGCGCGCCGTCTCGGTCTTCACGCCGCCGCTCTTGTCGTAGGCGCGCTGGATGAGCTGCCGCTCGAGGTCCTCGAGCAGCGCGGGGAGCGACATCTCCTCGCCCGGCAGCGCCAGCGCGTTCTCGGGCAGCTCGCCCCGCACCGAGGCCGGCAGCGCCGCCACGTCGATGGCGGTCCCCTCGGCGAACACCAGCGCCTGCTCGATCACGTTCTCCAGCTCGCGCACGTTCCCCGGCCAGGCGTAGAGGCCGAGCCGCGCCAGCGCCCCGCCGGTGATCCCGTTCCGGGGATCGATCGCCGGGTTGGTGCGCGGCCCCAGCTTGGCGACGAAGTGGGCCACCAGGCGCGGGATGTCGTCCTTGCGCTCGCGCAGCGGCGGCACCTCGCAGGGGACCACGTGGAGGCGGTAATAGAGGTCCTCGCGGAAGCGCCCGGCCGCCACCTCGGCGGCGATGTCCCGGTGGGTCGCCGACAGCACGCGCACGTCGACCTTGATGGTCTCCTCGCCGCCCACCCGCTCGAACTCCCGCTCCTGCAGCACGCGCAGCAGCTTGAGCTGCAGCGCCGGCGTCACGTCGCCGATCTCGTCGAGGAACAGCGTCCCCCGATCGGCCAGCTCGAACCGCCCGAGCTTGCGCTTGATGGCGCCGGTGAAGGCGCCCCGCTCGTGCCCGAACAGCTCGGACTCCAGCAGCGTCTCGGTGAGCGCGCCGCAGTTCACCTTCACGAACGGGCCCGCCGCCCGCTTGGAGCGCGCGTGGATGGCGCGCGCCACCAGCTCCTTCCCCGTCCCCGACTCGCCGTGGATGTAGACCGAGGCGTCGGTGGGGGCGACCTTCTCGATGAGCTGGAACACCGCCCGCATCGCCGGCGTGTCCCCCACGATCTCGTCGAAGCGGTAGGCGCGCGCGGCGTCGTCGCGCAGCGCCGCGCTCTCGGCCTCGGCCCGCTCGCGCGCGCGCCGCTCGGCCCGCAGCTCCAGCGCCCGCGCCACCTTGAGCCTCACCACCTCCGGCGCGAACGGCTTCTGGATGAAGTCGAAGGCCCCCATCCGCATCGCCTCCACCGCGGTCTCCACGGTGCCGAAGGCGGTGGCGATCATCACCGGGCAGTCGGGGTCGCGCGCCACGACGGCCTTGACCACCTCGAGCCCCCCCTTCCCCTCCATCTTCAGGTCGGTGATGACGAAGTCGATGGCCGCCCGCCCGGGGCCGATCTGCTTGAGCCCCTCGTCCCCCGAGGGGGCCAGCACCGCCTCGTGCCCCATCCGGCGCACGGTGGCCCCCAGCCCCTCGCGCATCGTCTCGTTGTCGTCGATGATGAGGACGCGGGCCATCTCGGTTAGCCTACCCCCGTCTCAAAATGTCAGACAAGCCATCATCGAATTCGGGACCCTCGACCGGTCCCGCCCCCCCCCTCGACCTGCTCCGGCCGGCCGTGCGCGCCATGCCCGGCTACACGCCCGGCGAGCAGATCGCCGATCTCACCAAGCTGAACACCAACGAGGGGGCCTTCCCCCCCTCGCCGCGGGTGCGGGCGGCGCTGGCGGCCGTCGCCGACGAGACGCTGCGCCTCTACCCCGACCCCACCAGCAGCGGCCTGCGGGCGGTGGCGGCGGCCCGCTTCGGCGTCGCCGCCGAGGAGGTGCTGGCGGGCAACGGCTCCGACGACTGCCTGACCATCCTCTACCGCGGCTTCCTCGACGCCGGCGAGCGCGTCGCCTGCCCCTGGCCCACCTACGGCCTGTATTCGACGCTGGCCGCGCTGCAGGGGGCCGAGCTGGTCCGGCTGCCGTTCGCCGTCGAGGGACGCCGGTTCGCGCTGCCGCGCGACCTCGCCCGCCAGGGGGCGAAGCTGATCATCCTCGCCAACCCCAACAACCCGACGGCGACGCTGATCCCGGTCGACGCCCTGCGGGCGCTGTGCGACGAGGCGCGCGACGCGGTGGTGGTCGTCGACGAGGCCTACGTCGACTTCGCGCTCGGCGCCGGGCTGGAGGCCAGCGTGCTGCCGCACCTCCGCCGCCACCCGAACCTGGTGGTGCTGCGGACCATGTCCAAGAGCTACAGCCTGGCCGGCGCGCGCCTCGGCCTGCTGTTCGCGGCGGCGCCGATCGTCGAGGCGCTGACCAAGGTCAAGGACAGCTACAACGTCAACGCCCTCACCCAGGCGATCGGCGTCGCGGCGCTCGAGGACCGCGCCTATTTCGAGGACGGCGTCCGCCGGACGCTGGCCGAGCGGGCGCGGCTGGAGGCGGCGCTGGCCGGGATGGGCCTCGGCTGGCCCGAGTCGGCCGCCAACTTCCTGCTGGTCGAGATCGGCCCCCGCGCGGAGGCCGTCTCCCAGGCCCTCAAGCAGAAGGGGCTCCTGGTC
>DASZVW010000428.1:0-9160 GCA_035546895.1 Polyangia bacterium | reverse complement strand
GCCGGCGCGCGGCCCGAGCGCTTCGCGCCACATCACGGCGCGGACGGTCTCGATGCTCGCCCGTTTCGGCGCGTGCTCGATCAGATCGGCCAGGCTCAAGATCCCGATCAGATGCCCGGCGGCGTCGGTGACCACGAGCCGCGCTTTGCGTTCGCGGGCCATCAGCTCCTCGGCCTCGCGGACGTCGCTCGACGCGAGACAGGTGACGGCGGGCGCGCTCATGACCATCGCGGCGGAGGTCGTCTCGGGCCTGACCTCTTGGGCCAGCGCGCGCGTCGCCAGGTCACGGTCCGTGACCACCCCGATGATCCGCCGCCGCTCATCGCAGATCGGCAGGAAGCCGACGCCCGCTTCGGCCATCACCGTCGCCGCCCTGAGGACCGTGTCTTTCTCCGTCAGCCATTCGAGATTCTTGCTCATCACGTCTGCGCATTTCATGGGCTCTCCTCCGGTCGATTGGAACAGCACGAGTCGCACCAGGAATTCGGTGAGAAGCGGAGCTCTCGCGTCGTTAGAATTGGGCCTGGAGCATCAGGCGTCCCTCGAAGACGGTCTGACGGGCCACCGTGCTGGTGGTCGGCGTCCCCATCGACGCGAGCACCGTCGCCTGGTCCGGCAGGTCGGTGGCGGCGTAGCTCCCGACGCCGGTCTCCGTGAACACTGGATCGTGGATGATGATGGGAGCGTCGACGAGCAGCTTCAGGTTGCGCCCTCTGACGTACCAGGCGGCGCTGGGCGTGATCTCCTGGATCGGCTGCGACCCGGTCAGGGGGACGGTCATGTAGGCGAACTTGCTGTCCGGCCCCAGGATGGCGTAGCGGAGCGCCAGCTCGAACGACCGCCAGAGGACGCCCCCTTGGGCGCGCAGGCCCCAGATCTGCACCGCGCCGTAGTCATTGCTGTACTTGCCGAAGTCGAACTCGGCTTCACCGGCGAGGTCGACGGCGCGCACGGGGATGCGCACGGCGGCGTCAGCGCCGGTCTGCCACCAGGTCCCCTGGCTGAAGGGCGCCTGACCGATGAACGGGTTCCAGTCGCTGTCGAGCAGCAGCGACTTGTCGGCCAGCTTGACATTGAGGACGGTCGAGTGTCCGACCAACGAATCCTTGGTGTAGAGGCCGTTGACGAAGAATGCCCCGCGGAGCTTCCGGACGGTGGTGCCGAGGTCGTTCTGCGCCAGCACGAAGGGGTCATCATCCACGTTCCCGATCCCGGCGCGCGCGACCAGCAGCGGGACGCCGAGCTTCTCGGGCAGGTAGTGGTCGGGCGGGACGTCGCGGCCACCGCCGGTGAAGATCCCACCGATCAGGGTGAACAGGCCCGGGCGCGACACGACCGCCGCGCCGATGTCGCGCCCCACTTTGAAGCCGAGGTAGTCGATCGATCGATCAGCGAACTGGAAATTGCCCGAGTAGGCGAGTTGCTCCCGGCCGTAGGGGACCTTGAACTGGCCGACCTTGAGATAGGTCGTTCCGCTCGACGACAGGGGAATGCCGAAGGCGAAGTCGAGGAGGCTGAGCGAGACCCCCGTCTGCGAGACGACGGTGTCTTCGCCGCCGACGCCCATCTCCGTATAGAAGGAGATCCGATCGTAGTGGCCGGAGAGCCGCAGGCGGGCGCGGTTCATGAACAGGTAGAGACGGTCGTCGTTCTTGTCGGGATCGTCGAGGTGCTGGCCGAATCCGAGCAGCTGGATCATCCCGCCGGCGTCCAGCTCGGCGTCGTCTCCTTTGGCCAGCGGGATCTCCGCCCGCGCCGCGGTCCCGAACAGCAGGCTGAGGCCGCACAAACCGATGCATACACCTCTGGCGTTCATCTCGATCTCTCCTTGGCAGGTGCCCGCGAAGGGGCGGGCGTGTTGCGTGTTCGTTGAAGGCCGCGCTCAGCGGGACGCGCGCAGCTCCATGTCGAACTTCACGACCACCTCGTTCGCGGTCCTGATCGCGCCCAACATGAACGTCGGCGGCTTGACCGCGTAGTCGGTCATGCGGAGGCTGGTGCTCCCGGCGATGCGGACGCCCCCGGGCGCCCCGAACCCGTCGGCCTCGATCGCGACCGGTCGGGTGACGCCCGCCACCGTCAGCGCGCCGCGCATCGCCAGCCGGAACGTGGCGCCCCGGACATCGGCCGGGAGGATCTGGAAGTTGTCGGCCCGGAAGCGGATGGTCTTGAACTCGGCGCTCTTCAGCGCCTTCCACATGTTCTTGTCGAGGCCGCTGTCGCCCGAGGTGAGCTTCTCGACGGGCGCTACCAGATCGAAACTCTTGACGCGACCGGCGCGGACCAACGCCGCGACGTCGGCCGGCTGCGCAGGCATCGCCTCTTCGTCCATGTAGACGACGCCGCGGACGTCGGTCGTGCGGGCCGAGAAGCGATGAAGCGTCGAGTTGCCGTCGAGCTGCAGCGTGCCGCGAAGACCGAACGGCGCCGCCGCCGTGGCGGCCTGCGAGCCGAGACCGATTCCGATCAATACGAGTCCGACGAAGACTCCGAACGCGAACGCGAACCCCGAGAGACGCTTCTGCCTGCTGTGCATGACCTTGGACTCCTCGATGCCGCCCAATTGCAACGGCGGGGCCAATCGATGCGGACGGCCGTTTGAATCGGGCTCGACCGCGGCGCGCGAAAATTCTGCGTCTCGGCCGCGGTTGGCCGCAGCGATTGCGCCAGGCGCTCGCCGCACGGTCGTCGCGCCGTGGTGGAACGTCCCTTGCTCGTTCACACACATGTACGCGGGACGCGAAGCGCTGACCGCGACGGACTCAGAACGAAAGGACTCTACGATGGGCGCGACGATGCGAGCAGCAGTGTTTCAAGGCAAAGGCAAGATCGGGCTGCGCGAGGTGCCGCGGCCCGTGCCCGGCGTGGGCCAGGCGCTGATCAAAGTGACCCTGACGACGATCTGCGGGACCGACGTGCACATCCTCAAGGGCGAGTACCCGGTCCGCGAGGGGCTCATCGTCGGTCACGAGCCGGTCGGGGTGATCGAGGAGCTCGGCCCCGGCGTGGTCGGCTACCAGAAGGGCGACCGGGTGATCGTCGGGGCCATCACTCCCTGCGGCCAATGTCGCGCCTGCCTGACCGGCGTCGCCTCGCAGTGCGGCCACGGCGGCTCGGGCTCCGAGGCGATCGGCGGCTGGCGGTTCGGGAACACCATCGACGGGTGCCAGGCGGAGTACGTCCTGGTCCCCGACGCCCAGGCGAACCTGGCGAAGATCCCGGACGGCCTCACCGACGAGGAGGTGCTGCTCTGCCCCGACATCATGTCGACCGGCTTCTCGGCCGCCGAGCACGGGCACGTCCGCCTGGGCGACTCGGTGGTGGTGTTCGCCCAGGGGCCGATCGGCCTCTGCGCGACGGCGGGGGCGCGCCTCGCCGGAGCGTCGCTGGTCATCGCCGTCGACAGCGTGCCCCGGCGCCTGGAGTTTGCCCGGCGGATGGGCGCGGACGTGGTCCTCAATCACAAGGAGCAGGACGTGGTCGCCGAGATCAAACGGCTGACGGACGGTGGCGCCGACGTGGCCATCGAGGCGCTCGGGCAAGGGCAGACCTTCGAGAACGGCCTGCGCAGCATCCGTCCCGGCGGCACGCTCTCCAGCTTGGGCGTCTACTCGGGCCACCTGACCATCCCGCTCGACGCCTATTCGGCGGGCCTCGGCGACCAGACGATCGTGAGCTCCCTCTGTCCCGGGGGGAAGGAGAGGATGCGCCGGCTGATGAGCATCGTGGCCGCCAAGCGGTTCCCGTTCCGGGACCTGGTCACGCACCCGTTCCGGCTGGCGGAGATCGAGGCGGCCTACGATCTCTTTTCCCACCAGCGGGACGGCGTCATGAAGGTGGCGATCCGCCCGTAAGGTCTGGCGGCGAAACCGTTGCGCTGCGGGCGCGAGGCCGCGCAGATCTTGCGCGGTCCCGCGCCGCGCCGGGCCGGTCTCGCGCTCCCCGGGTGACGGCACGGCTCTCGCAGTGAGAGGCCCCCAAATCCCCACTTACCTCTCACCCGTCGAGGACACCATGAAGAAGCTCTGGATCGCTTTCACCGCTACTCTGGCCGTCTCTTTCAGCGTCCTGGGGGCTGTCGGCACCCGGGTCTATCAGATGGCGCCGCCGATCCCCGATCGGGTCGTCTCCGACGCGGGGGAGATCATCTTCGAGAGCGGGGCGATCGGCGAAGGCCAGAACGTCTGGCGTTCGTTGGGCGGGATGGAGCTGGGGTCGATCTGGGGGCACGGCGCCTACGTGGCGCCCGACTGGACGGCCGACTGGCTCCACCGCGAGCTGGTCGGCGTGCTCGATCTCTGGTCCCAGCAGGCGAGCGGCCGCAGCTACGCCGACCTCTCGGCGGAAGAGCAGGCGGCACTCCGCGCCCGCTTGCGCGCCGAGTACCGCCGCAACAGCTACGACCCCGCCACGCGCGTCTTGACCGTCTCGGTGGCGCGCGGATCAACCATCCGCCTCCTCGAGGACCACTGTCGCGACGTCTTCGCCAACGGGCGGCCGGAGTACGCGATCCCCGCCGGCGCGCTCGGTGATTCGGCACGCTTGCACCAAATGACCGCCTTCTTCTTCTGGAGCGCCTGGGCGGCGGCGACCGCGCGGCCGGAAAGCGAGGTCACCTACACCAGCAACTGGCCCCACGAGCCGTTGATCGGCAACGTGCCGACCTCCGACACCGTCGTCTGGACCGGGGTGAGCATCCTGGTGCTCCTGGCCGGGATCGGCGGCATGGCCTTCTGGCACGCGGCCCGGAAGCAGGACGACCCGCCGGCGCCGATGCCCGAGCGCGATCCCCTGCTGGGCACCACGCCGACGCCGTCGCAGCTGGCGACCGTCAAGTACTTCTGGGTCGTCTGCGGCCTCATCGTCGCGCAGATCCTGCTGGGGACGATCGTCGCCCACTACGGCGTGGAGGGGAACGGCTTCTATGGGATTCCGCTGGCCAAGGTCCTCCCCTACGTCGTGGCGCGGACCTGGCACGTCCAGCTCGGCATCTTCTGGATCGCCACCGCCTGGCTGGGGGCCGGACTGGCGATCGCGCCGGCGGTCGGCGTGGAGCCGCGCGGCCAGCGGCTGCTGGTGAACGTCCTCTTCGTCGCCTTGGTGCTGGTGGTGGTCGGCTCGATGGCCGGCGAGTTGCTCAGCGTGCGCGGCGTGTTGCACGGCGACGCCTGGTGGTACTTCGGCCACAACGGGTACGAGTACATTGACCTCGGGCGTGTCTTCCAGTACGGGCTCATCGCCGGCCTGGGGCTCTGGCTGTTTCTCGTGGGGCGGGCGCTCTGGCCGGCCCTCAAGCGCCGTGACGACAACCGCGCCTTGCTGACCCTGTTCCTGATCGCCTCGGTGGCGATCGCCGCTTTCTACCTGGCGGCGCTGGGCGCGGGCCGGCACACCAACCTGGCGGTGGCCGAGTACTGGCGCTGGTGGGTCGTTCACCTCTGGGTCGAGGGCTTCTTCGAGGTCTTCGCCACCGTGGTGATCGCCTTCCTGCTGGCGCGCCTCGGGCTGGTCGGCGTGAAGGCGGCGGGGGAGGCCACCGTGCTGGCGGCGATCATCTTCCTGGGCGGCGGCGTGATCGGGACGCTCCACCACCTCTACTTCTCGGGAACGCCGACCATCGCGCTGGCGCTCGGTTCGGTGTTCAGCGCGCTGGAGGTGGTGCCGCTGGTCTTCCTCGGCAACGACGCCTGGCACAACTGGAAGCTCTCTCGGGCCACCCCCTGGATGCGCTCGTACCGTTGGCCGATCTACTTTTTCATCGCGGTGGCGTTCTGGAACCTCGTCGGGGCGGGCCTGTTCGGGTTCATGATCAACCCGCCCATCGCGCTCTATTACATGCAGGGGCTGAACACCACGCCAGTCCACGGGCACACCGCGCTGTTCGGCGTCTACGGGATGCTGGGCATGGGCCTCATCCTGTTCACCGTGCGGTCGGTGCGGCCGCGGCTGCGGTGGCCCGATCGGTTGCTCACCTTCGCCTTCTGGGCGATCAACGTCGGGCTCTTCGCGATGGTGGTGGTGAGCGTGCTACCGGTCGGCCTCCTGCAGACCTGGGCCTCGGTCAAGCACGGGTACTGGTACGCGCGCAGCGCCGAGTTCCTGCACGGGCCGGGAATGGACACCTTGCGCTGGCTGCGCATCTTCGGCGACACCTTGTTCGCAACCGGCGCGGTCGTGTTCGTCGCCGCCGTCGCCCGCATCACGCTGGGCGCGCCGAAGAGCACTCCCCAGGCGACTCAGGATCCGGTTCTCGGCTCCGGGTTGGCCGGCGTCCGGCACTGAGACGCCGTCGGCTCGGGGCTCGCCTACGGGCGGGCCTTCTCGAGCGCGATCTGGATCCAGGAGAGGACCTTGCCGGTCTCCACCGGCTTCTCCAGGGTCTCCGCCTCGCCGACGTCCTGTCCGATCCGCCGGCCGAGGTCGTCCGTGTATCCGGAGATGAAGAGGATCTGGATCGAGGGGTCGCGCGCCCGCAGCTCACGGGCAACGTCCAGCCCGGTCCCGTCGGGAAGCCGGTAGTCGAGTACCGCGGTCTGCAGTCGGCGGTTGTGCGAGAGGGCGTCGGCGACCGTGTGGCTCACGACCACCTCGTGGCCGGCGGCGCTCAGCGCCTCGGCCAGGTTCTGGGCCAGGTCTTCCTCGTCGTCGACCAGGAGCGTGGCGGCCGGCCTCCGGGCGAGCGACTCGAAGGCGTCGATGAGCGTCGGCAGCGGGACCGGCTTGGGGAGGAACAACCAGGCGCCGGCGGCTCGCGCGCGGTCGATAGTCATCTCGTCGGTATAGGCGCTCATCATCAGGACCGGGATCCGCAGGCCAAGCGTCCGCAGCTCCTCGATGAGCTGCGCGCCCGTCTTCCCCGGGAGCTTGTAGTCGGTGACCACGGCGGTGATGCCGCCCCGGGCGATCCGCTCCAGCCCTGCCTCGGCAGAGCCTGCCACCTCGGTCTCGAATCCGATCCCCTGCAGCACCTCGGCGATGTTCTCGGCGAGCGCGATCTGGTCATCGACGACCAGGACGTGTCCGGACTTCATGTTCTCCCTGCCCGGGAGATTGGAATCACGACCTGGGTAACGTCAACTGTGTGCTCGATCGCGCGCGGAGTCAGTGAGAGCGCGCCTACCCAGCGGTTGCCGCCGCGTGGAGCAGCTCCATCTCCGCGAGGATCTCCACCTCATCTCCCACGACGACGCCGCCAACGTCGAGGTCCTGATTCCAGTGGAGCCCGAACGATTGGCGGTCGATGACCGCCCGGCCCGAGTAGCGAGCGCGCCCGCGGCCGTCCGGATCGGTCGTCATCGCGCCGATCTCGGCCTGGATCTCCACGTCCCGGGTGACGCCGTGGAGGGTCAGCCGCCCATCGAGGATCACCTTCGACTCGCGCACGGCGACATTGGTGCTCTTGAACTCCGCCCGCGAGAACTGTGCGACGTCGAAGAACTCCGGCGAGCGGACGTGCGCATCGCGCTCGGTGTCGCCGGTCGTCACGCTCCTGAGGTCGATCCAAATCTCGACGGTCGAGAGCCAGGGTTGGTGCGTGTCGACGAAGATCCGACCACCCCAGCGCTCGAACCGGCCGCGGATCTGCTGGACGACGAGGTGGCGCAGGTTGAAGGTCAGGCTCGACCCGAGCGGATCAATCTCCCACGGCTCCAGTTTCGGCATCGCGCCCTGTTGTGTCTCCATGTGCGCCGAATGGTGCAGGAGAGGTGCCATTGGTTGTCTCGGCCTTCGATCGTCCGAGAGAAATGCGCTACGGTCGCATGGAATGAAGAGCTTCCGCGAGAAGGTCAACGCCTACGTCGGCTTCGACGAGTCCGCGACGGCCGCGTTGCGCGAAGCGCATCCGCTGGTGGCGCCCCACTTCGGGGCCATCATCGACGACTTCTACGCCACCATCGAAGCTCACCCGGATGCCCGGGCGGCCATCACCGGCGGCGTCGCGCAGATTACGCGCCTCAAGCAGTCACTGCTGCGCTGGATCGACGAGCTTTTCCGGGGGCCGCACGACGAGGCCTACTTCGAGCGCCGCGCCCGCATCGGCCGCGTCCATGTCCGTATCAACCTGCCGCAGGTCTACATGCTGACAGCCATGGACCGCATCCGGCTCCGGTCGGCCGACGTGCTGCGCGATACGCCGGGCCTCGACCCCGAGGCGCTGCGACGGATGCTCGCCGCCGTTCACATGATCCTGGACATCGAGCTGGCCATCATGCTGGAGACCTACCGGGACGACTTGCTCACCAAGAACCGGACGGCAGAGCGGCTGGCCACGATCGGGCAGTTCGCGGCCGGGATCGGCCACGAGCTGCGGAATCCGCTTGGCGTCGTGGAGAGCTCCGCGTTTCTGGTGTCGCGGCGGCTCGAGCAGCTCAACTTCTCCGACCCGGGCGTGATCCGCCACATGGAGAAGATCACCACCGAGGTGCAACGCTCGGGCAAGACGATCAACGACCTCCTCGAGCTGGCCAAGAACCGGCCGCTCAAGCGGCGCCAGGTCGACGCGCGCGAGTTCGTCGTTCAGGCCGTCGCGGCGGCCCACCTGGCGCCGGCCGTGGCCGTCTCCGTCGACGTACCGGCCGGGTTGCCGCTGGACACCGACCCCGATCAGCTCACCCGGGTGGTGACCAACCTGCTGATCAACGCCAGCCAGGCCATGAACGCCAGCGGACGGGTCTGGATCGAGGGGCAGCGAGAGGGCACCACGACGACGTTACGCATCCGGGATGACGGCCCGGGCGTCCCGACGGACGTGCGCGACAGGATCTTCGAGGCGCTCTTCACCACCAAGGCCAAGGGGAGCGGGCTCGGACTGGCGCTCTGCCGGCGGATCGTCGAGGCCCACGGCGGCACCATCGGTCTCGACCCTTCGGACCAAGGCGCGACGTTCAAGATCGTGGTGCCGGACGCCGTGGGCTGATTGACCTTTCGAGGGTTTCGCGCAAATCCTGCGCGGCGCTTCGTCAGGCTCGCACTCTTTGCGCCGATACTCCCCAGCTCGGCCCGAAGTGCGTGAGATCAGGGCTGGTCCGAGGGTTGCAATCTGGCCGGGTTACCATGGCGGCTTCTGCTGCAACCGTAAACGCACCGCATTCGACGGGAGCTGGGCGATCGATGGAGACCAAAGGACGGATCCTGGTGGTGGACGACGAGGTCAACGCCC
>DASZVW010000427.1:0-5728 GCA_035546895.1 Polyangia bacterium | reverse complement strand
CCTGCGCACGCTGGTCCACCGGCCTTCGCGCTTCGAAGGGGCGGCGGTGTCGGCGGTCCCGCTGGTCGGCGACGTGCGCGTCACCTACGACTACCCGCCCTACACCGGCCTGCCGCCCCGCACGGTGGAGGGATCGACCGGCGACATCGCGGCGGTCAAGGGGACGCACGTGCGCATCGAGACGCACCCGCTGCGCGCCGCGCGGCACGCGCTGCTGCTCCTCGGCGAGAAGGGGGAGCGGGGGGAGATCGCGGCGGCGCTGGCGGGCGATCGGCTGACCGCCGAGCTGACCCTCACGGAGGACGGCAGCTATCGATTCTGGCTGGAGCCGGCGTTCGGGCGCCCGATCCGCGAGGAGCGCAGCCACCGGCTGACCGCCGAGGCCGACGCGCCTCCCCGGGTCGAGATCCTGGGTCCGGCCGACCGGCTCGAGCTGGCGACGCCGCGGCCGATCGAGATCGGCTACTCGGCCAGCGACGACTACGGCCTGGGCGCGGTCGAGCTGGTCTACCGGATCGGCGACCGGCCCGAGCAGCGGGTGCCGCTGCGCGACGGGGCGGGTGGCCGCACCGTGCAGGGGCGGACGCTCTGGGATCCGGCCTCGGCCGGCCTGGTGGGCGCGGAGCGGATCGCCTACCGGATCGAGGCGCACGATCGCGACCAGATCTCGGGGCCCAAGGTGGGCTCCTCGCGCACGCTCTACGTGGTGATCCAGAACCCGCACCAGAGCCTGGAGGACCGGCTGGAGCGGCAGCGGGACCTGCTGGAGAAGCTGATCGGCGATCTGGCCATGCGCCTCGAGCAGGACCCGGCCGTGGCGCCGCCGCCGGCCGCCGGGACCAGCGAGGCGCTGGCCGCCGACGCGCGGCTGGCCAACCTGGCGGCGGTGCACGAGGCCGAGGAGGCGCACCTCACGCTGCTCGGCCGCCTGCTCGACGAGGACCGGCGCGAGGCGGTCCTCGGCAAGACGCTGCGGGCGGCGCTGGCCGGGATCGCCGATCGGCTCGAGCACCTCCTGCGCGAGGAGGGGCAGGCGCTGGCGGCGCTCAAGAGCAAGGGGGGCGGCGCGCGCGGGCGGCTGGAGGCCGGCGCACCGAAGCAGATCTCGGAGCTGGAGAGCGACGTCCTCAAGCTCGACGACCTCATCGGGCGCGAGCGGCTCGAGGACCTGGCCAGCCTGGGCAAGGAGCTGACCGAGGCGCACCAGCGGCTCGAGGACCTGCTCGAGCGCTACAAGAAGACCAAGGACGAGGGGCTGCGGCGGCAGCTCGCCCGCGAGGCCCGCGACCTGCGGGCGCGCCTGGCCGACCTGGCGCAGAAGATCGCGGCGGTCAAGGCGCGCAACGACGTCCCCGAGGAGTGGCGCAACCTCCCCGAGATGAAGGCGCTCGAGGAGCAGGCGCGCAAGCTCGACGACATGATCGAGCGGGGCGACGACGCCGATCTGGAGAAGGCGCTCTCGGAGCTGGGCGACGAGCTGCGCGGGATGCGCAAGATGCTGGACCAGAACCTGGACGGGTTCGGCGCCGAGCGCTTCCCGCAGGAGAACCGGGTGGTGGCCGACCTGATGAAGAAGATCGGCGACCTCGAGGGGGACGAGCGGTCGCTGCAGAAGGAGACCCAGGGGATCGCCGACAAGCAGGAGGCGGAGGTCGAGCGGCGGCTCAAGGGGCAGATGGACGACTTCATCAAGCGGGAGGGGGAGAAGATCGACCGCCTCAAGCAGCGGCTGGCCGGCGTCCCCACCGGCGATCCGGAGAGCGCGCTGGCCGAGGAGATCGACCGCGCGCGCGAGAGCGCCAAGCAGATGCGGCGGCTGCTCGCCGAGCGGGACCTGGCCGAGGCCAAGGGGGAGGCCGAGCGCGCCGAGAGCAGCCTGGAGCGCGCGGGCGAGCACCTCGACGAGCTGGCCGAGGCGCGGCGCGCCCGCCGCGGCGGCGCCGAGGACCATGACAAGCGCGCCGACGCGGTCGGCGAGGCGCGCGGGCTGGCGCAGGAGATCGCCGACGACCTCGGGAAGCTGATGCCCAAGCCCTCCGACACCATGACGCCGGCCGACCGCGAGGCGGCGCGCGCGCAGGCCGAGAAGCAGGCGGCCATCGGCAAGCGGACCGACGAGGTGGCGGAGGAAGCGGCCCGGCGGCTCGGCAAGATGCCGGGGATGGAGAAGGCCGAGGGCGAGCTCAAGGGGGCGGGCGCGCGGATGCGCGAGGCGGGCGAGTCGCTCAAGCGCGACGAGTCCAAGCCGGCCGCCACCGCCGAGCGCGACGCCGCCGACCGGCTGTCCAAGCTGCGCGACTCGATGCAAGAGCGCTCGATGGGCGGCGCCGAGCAGCACCACGACCCGGTGCGCATCCCCGGCGCCGACGAGTCGAGCGCGCCGCGCGCCTGGCGCCAGGAGCTGCTCGACGCCATGAAGGAGAAGGCGCCGGAGCGCTACCGCGACGAGGTCCGCCGCTATTACGAGGAGCTGGTGAAGTGACGCGCCGCCCGTTCACGCTGGCCCTGGCGAGCCTGGCGCTGGCGCTGACCGGCGGCCGCGACGCGCGCTCGGCCGGAGGCGGGCCCGATCTCGGGGCCGCCGCGCAGAACGTCGACAAGCTGCTCGACACCTGGCAGTTCAAGGAGGCCGCCAGCGCGCTGGCGTCGCTGAAGGCCGCCGCCCCCAACGCGCCCGAGACCCACTACCTCGACGGCTACCACAAGTTCCTGACCGGGGACTACGACGGCGCGGTGCACGCGCTCTCCACGGCGCTGGCCGCCGAGCCGGACAACGCCGAGGTGAAGTCGCTGGAGGGCCTGGCCGCCGCCGCCCGCGACGCCATCAAGGACTTCCGCGAGGAGCGCTCGCCCCACGCCGTCATCCACTACGCGCCCGAGGACGCGGTGCTGGCCCCCTACGCCCGCGACACCCTCGAGGCGGCCTACGCGGCGCTGCACGCCGACCTGGGGTTCGAGCTGGCGCAGCCGATCCGGGTCGAGTTCTACCGCGCCCCCTCCGACCTGGCGGCGGTCTCCTCGCTCTCGGTCGCCGAGGTGGCGCGCACCGGCACCATCGCCCTCTGCAAGTGGGCGCGCCTGATGGTCACCACGCCGCGCGCGCTCGCCTACGGCTACCCCTGGCTCGACAGCATGAACCACGAGCTGGTGCACTACGCGGTCTCCACGCTGTCGAAGGACCGGGCGCCGGTCTGGCTGCAGGAGGGCCTCGCCAAGTTCCTCGAGCGCCGCTGGCGCGAGCCGCCCGGCGGGCGCATCCCGCCGCCGATGGAGCACCTCCTGGCCAAGGCGCTCCGCTCCGGCCACCTCATCACCTTCGAGGCGATGCACCCCTCGATGGCCAAGCTGCCGTCGGCCGAGGACGCCACGCTCGCCTTCGCCGAGGTGGAGAACGCCGTCGCCTACCTCTATCAGAAGGGGGGGATGGCGGCGCTGCGCGAGGCGATCAAGCGCGTCGGCGACGGCGAGGACGCGCGCCAGGCGGTGGCCGCGGCCGCCGGCGGCACCTGGCCGGAGTTCGAGAAGGGGTGGCGCGGCTTCATGCTGGCGCAGCACTACAAGACCTTCCCGGCCATCGACATCGCCACCACCCACATCCGCAAGGCGAACGCCATCGCCTCGGGGCGCAAGCCGTCGGAGGAGGACGCGCTGTCCTCGACGCTGAAGGCGGGCGCGCCGTTCCGCTACCTGCGCCTCGGCAACATGCTGCTCGGCCGCGAGCACCCGCGCGCCGCCGCCGCCGAGTACGAGAAGGGGGCCAAGGCCGTCGGCGCGGGCGCGCGCGGCGATCCCTCGGCGGCCTGGATCTTCCCGGTGAAGCTGGGGCGCACCTACCTGACGCTGGGCGAGCCCGATCGCGCGCTCAAGGCGCTGGCGCCCGTGCAGGCCCTCTACCCCGACCTCCCCTGGCCGAGCCTCATCGCCGGGCAGGCCAAGCTGGCGCTCGACGATCCGGCGGGCGCCGTCGCCTCGCTGCGCGCCTCGCTGGCCACCAACCCCTTCGATCCCAACGTCCACTGCGCGCTGGCCACCGCCTACGGCCGGCTGCCGGGCGCCGCGCGTCCGCCCGCCGCCGACCTCGCGCGCGAGCAACAGTTCTGCAAAGAGCTGGCCGGCGAACCGTAGTCGGCGATTTTTTGACGACCTCGACGGCAGGGAGATACTGGCCCAGCCGGCGTCCGTGCGATGTCGGACATCCATGAACAACGAGGTGATCCCCATGAAGAAACCCCTACTCCTCTCGTCATCGTTGCTGGGTGGCCTGCTCGTCTGCCTGGCCGCCGCCCCCGCCCTGGCCCAGGAAGCGACCCCGCCGCCGGCCGCCCCGCCGCCCGCTTCATCACCGCCGCCCGTCGCGGCGTCGTCCAGCAGCATGGGTGGCGGCACCATCGGCGTCGGCGCCGTGGAATGGCTGTCGCCGTTCGTGACCGGCGGCGAGTTCGTCTACGACGAATCGATGTTCCATATCGAGGCTGCCCTCGGCTTCAACCACACCTCCATGAACGGCGGCTCGGCCAGCAACTTCGACATCGGCGTCGCCGGCTGGTACCACCTGGCCAAGGGCGCCAACGCTGACTTCTCGATCGGCGGCGGCGCGGGGCTGGCCTACAACTCCGTGTCAGGCGGCGGTCCCTCGCAGACGCTGTTCGCCCTCGAGCCCGGCATCGAGGCGCGGGCCTTCCTGTCGCAGAACTTCGCGCTGACGTTCCGGGCCGGCTTCGCCATCACCTTCGGCGACAACAACGCGGCGACCACCATCTCGCTCGGCGGCCAGGGCTCCGGCCAGTTCGGGTTCGTCTACTTCTTCCGGTAGTCGTCAGTTCGGCAGGCGCACCGAGGCCGTCAGGCCTCGGGCGCCGTCGACGTACCGGCCGTCGTCCGCAGGCGCCACGCCTCCGACGGCCACGTCGACCAGCCCCGACAGCGGACGGCGCGCCCCCTGCTCGTCGACGAGCGTGAGCGCCTCCGGCGGGAGCGTCAGGGTGACGGTGCGGCGCTCGCCGGGCGCGAGCGGCAGGCGCGCGAAGGCGGCCAGCCAGCGGCGCGGCGCGTACGGCGGCGGGTCGCGCGGCAGGAGGTAGGCCTCGACCACCTCGTCGCCCGCGCGGGCGCCCGTGTTCTGGACCTCGACGGAGATCGTCTTCAGATCGGGTGCCACCACCAGGTTCGCGTAGCGGAAGGTGGTGTAGGAGAGGCCGTCGCCGAAGCGGTAGAGCGGCGGGCGGGTCAGGTAGCGGTAGGTGCGGCCGCGCATCGAGTAGTCCGCGAACGGCGGCAGGTCGGCGGCCGAGCGGTAGAACGTGACCGGCAGGCGGCCGGCCGGATCGACCGCGCCGAAGAGGACGTCGGCGAGCGCGTCGCCCCCTTCCTCGCCCGGGTACCAGGCATCGAGCAGCGCCGCCGCGTGGGCCGCCGCGAAGGGGACCGCCAGCGCGCCGCCGCCGGTGAGCACCACGATCACCGGCTTGCCGGTGGCGACCACCGCCTCCAGCAGCCGCTCCTGCGAGCCGGGGAGCCCGAGGTCGCGCCGGTCGCCGGCGGGGTTGAGCGCGCTGTCTCCCTCCTCGCCTTCCAGGCGCGGATCGAGGCCCAGCACGGCGATCACCACGTCGCTCCGGCGCGCCGCCGCCACCGCCTCGCGGAGCTGCGCGCTCGAGTGGCCGGGCCCGGCCAGCGTGGCCCCGCGCGCGTAGCGGACGCTGGCGCCGCGCGCGCGCGCCGCCGCGCG
>DASZVW010000426.1:0-2583 GCA_035546895.1 Polyangia bacterium | reverse complement strand
CGGCAGCCGGCGGCGCGGCGGGGGCGCCGGCGTCGGGCCGGGCGGCGCTGTCGGTCTGGGCGCGAGCGGCACCCACCCCGGTCAGGCAGATCAGAAGCGCGAGGCCGGCGGCGCGTCTCATCGGCCGGCTAGCTCGCGGACCCGGTCCACTCGCCGGTGGCCATCACCATCGAGTACCCGGCGGCCGCGCTGCCGAGGACCAGCTTGGCGCCCCGCGCGAGCGTCCGCTCCTCGAGCAGGCGCCGGTAGGTGACGCCGACGCTGGCGCTCGCCGTGTTGCCGTAGAGCGGGTGGGTGTAGACCCCCTTGGCGGGATCGACGCCGATGTCTTCCAGGATCTTCCGGACCATGATCTCGCTCGGCTGGTGAAAGACGTAGTGGTCGATGTCGTCGGGCTTGAGCCCCAGGGCCCCCAGCCGCTCGGCCACCCAGGGGGGGATGTACTTGCCGAGCCGCATCAGCTCGACCGACGAGGAGATCAGCGTGCCGCCGGTCGGCACCTGGCAGAGCTCCCAGTGATCGGGCGCGGTGAAGGTGTTGATCGCCTGCAGCCGGATGCCGCCGCCCGGGAAGGGGCGCCGTCGGAGCAGCACGCAGGCGGCGGCGTTTCCGATCGTCAGCCCCGCCGTCTTCATCTGCAGGTCGCGGACGGTCTGGATGTCGTAGCTCAGGAACGCCCCCGACAGCTCCGCCGCGCAGACCAGCGCCGTGCGGTACTCGGGGTGCAGCGCCAGGTAGCCGGCCGCGGCCTGGATCGCCTCCAGGTGCCCCACGCAGGCGGCGGTGACGTCGAGGGCGTGCGTCTTCTTGAGGCCCAGCTTGGCCGCCACCTCCATCGCCGTCGCCGGCTCGTAGTACTGGCGCGCGATCTGGCCGCAGAGCACGAGGTCGATCTCCTCGAGCGGGACGTCGTTGAGCGCCAGGCAGTCCTTGGCCGCCATCACCGCGTAGTCGGCGACGCGCCGGGCCTCGACGTCGGGCTCGAGGTAACGGACGCGCGTCCCGCACAGACCGAAGACGTGCTCGATCGCCGAGGCGACGGTGGCGAACTCGGCGTCGGTCCCTTTGAAGCACGCGCGCACGCGCCGGATGGTCTCGGCGTTGTCGACGCGCGTCGCGGGGAACGCGACACCCGGCTTCGACAGATGCAATTCGGGCAAGCTCAAGAACAGCTTCCGGGGGCCTGGGAGAGAAAATTACCGTATCACACGCATCGACGGGTCCGACGAGAAACAAACACCGCGCGGCGCTCTCGCGCCGACGTCGCGACGCCCTCGGGCGCCGCGCCACGACCGGGACAGTCCGCAGGGGCTAATGGGAGGAAGCGGGCAAGATTGTGTGAGCCGAAATCATCGAACGCGTTTTTTTTCGCCGCGCGCCATCGATTTGCCGGCCCGCCGAGAAATCCGAAATCGACCGCCGCGCGTCGATTGTGTGAGCCGGTTTCCAAAAGCGCGAATCGCACCCGCGGGCGCGTCGATCGTGTCGACGAACGACCTCGTTTACGTTTAAATCCGCCGCATGAGATCGACCAACCCCCGTCGACGTTACGCGGCTCTCGTCCCTCTGGCGCTGGTCGCGGCGCCCTTCGCGCCCGCCTGCAGCTCGAGCGGCGGCGCCGGCGGCGGCAACGTCGTCATCCGCGACGCCAACAACTACACGTCGACCAGCACGCTCACGATCCCCACCATCGTGACCGCGCAGATGACGGACCTGACGTTCACCTGGGACGGCATCATGAAGGATCTCCTCTGCCACCCGGCGGGCTCGATCGACAACGTCGCCTTCCTCAAGATCACCAACATGATGCCCGACGCGGTGGAGAAGAAGCTGGCCGTCGGCCAGCTCAACGCCAACCAGGTGTCGGTCTACGCCGAGTTCAAGACGGCCGCCGCCGGCGACGGCGGGGCGCGCGCGACGTCGGCGATGCTCAGCAAGTTCAACTACTACGACACGTTCAATCCGCTGACCGACTATCTGGCGTCGGCGACCACCCAGTACATGATGCTGTTCACCACCGGCACCACGCTGGGCGTCGGCGCCCAGTCGATGGTCTTCATCCAGCCCTCGGCCTCCTCGACGAACACCATGGTCGCCGCCCCGGACGCCTGCAGCAGCAAGGTGCTCGACTTCGTCCCCACCCTGAGCACGATGGCGGTCGACGTCCCGATCGCCGGCCCCTGGAAGCTCGACTGGAGCCAGATCACCAAGGACAACTTCGGCAACCCGATCGACTTCTCGGTCACCAAGCTCGACAAGGTGGAGGTCGGCTTCTTTCAGAACAAGCAGCCGGCCGACATCCAGGCCGACTTCCTCAACACCGAGCAGGACGCGACGTCGCTCTACACCTTCAGCGTCCCCGCCGGCCAGAAGTACGTCGACCTGATGACCGCCGAGACCGGCGGGGGGACCTTCCCCGGCTTCGGCGAGACCGACGGCACCTGGGCCGCCGCCATCCTCTGCAGCACCTGCTCGGTCCCGGCGCCGATCGTCTTCACCATCCTCCAGCCCCAGTAGCCCGCGCGCCAGGCGACGCCAGGACGCGCGCGGCGTTCGTAGAACTTGAAAGCCCTCCCCCTCCTC
>DASZVW010000425.1:0-2352 GCA_035546895.1 Polyangia bacterium | reverse complement strand
CCGTCGCCGGCGCGCTCGCGCGCGACCGCGGCTCCCGCGAGGGTGGTCCCTGGCCGGCGCCGGCCACCGCCGCGCTCGAGCCGTTACCGCGCCTGGAGGTCGGGAATCTCTCACTCCAGGTGGGCCCGC
The DNA here is from genome assembly GCA_035546895.1 of Polyangia bacterium. Taxonomy (GTDB): domain Bacteria; phylum Myxococcota_A; class Polyangia; order Fen-1088; family Fen-1088; genus JADGRB01. Next base: position 2,223 of record DASZVW010000425.1, on the reverse strand, counting down.
CGCCGCCGCCGGTCTCCCGCAACCCCGCCGCCCGGCCGGCGCGACGGCCGGAGGCCGGTCCGGAGGTGAGCTCGCGCCGCCTGGGGACGATCGCGCGGCTCGGCTTTGGAATGAGGCACTGGTAGCCGATGGCAACCGACCTGGGCGGGGTCTCGCGCACGCTCAACGCGCTCATCACGCAGGCGCTCGCGGCCGACGGTCAGGCGGCCACGGTCACCTACGTGGCGCCCGACGTGGCGGTGACGATGAACAACCTCGTCAGCGTCTTCCTGTTCCACGTCGTCGAGAGCCCCGAGTTCAAGAACCTGCCGCCGGTGTCGGGCTCGGGCCCGGTGCCGATCCAGCAGGCGCCGATGGGTCTCATCCTCCAGTACATGATCTCGGTCCTCCACAGCAGCAACACGGAGAACCCGGACGGCGACGCGCTCACCGAGCAGAAGATGATCGGCCTCATCGCCCGGGCCATCCACGACTACCCGGCGATCACCACCAAGACCACCATCCAGACGACGATCCTCGATCCGGCGCTGGCGCTCCAGAACAACACCATCGAGTTCAACCTCCGGCCGGCGACGATCGAGGAGCAGTTCGCCTTCTGGAGCACGCAGCGCGAGCGCGTGGTGCGGCTGTCGCTGTTCGTGGAGGCGCGCGTCCTGGTGATGGAGCCGCAGCCGCCGGTGACGTTCCCGGGGATCGTGCTCTCGGTCGGCAGCTTCGTCTTCCCCGGGGCCGGGCCGCAGTTGGCCGACAGCCGCGGGGTGACCTGGTTCCAGCCGCCGGTCGCGGGGATGGATCTGCAGTCGGTGGCGGCGAACCCGGCGCGGGCGACGTTGCTGCCGCGGATCGCGCGCAACAATCCGCCGACGCCGCTCGAGGTGCAGGCGGCCGCCGACCTGGCGGCGCTGCAGGCGCAGGACCCGGTGCCGCCCCACGATCGCCTGTTGCAGAACGCCGTCGTCACGCTGGACGGCGAGGGCTTGACCCCGGGGGACCTGTCGCTGGTCCTCCAGAAGGACCAGCTCGAGATCATCATCGATCCGACCGATCCCGGCAACGCCGCCTGGCAGGTCGAGGTGACCGGCAGCAGCCTCCAGTTCACCGTCCACCGGAACGTCATCGCGCAGACGGCGCCCGGCGCGGCCCCCGGCGACGTCCTGCTGGCGCCGGGGTCGTACGTGGCGCGCGTCCTCCTCGCCGATCCGCGGTTCGACGGCAAGCCCCGCGGCAGCAACGAGATCGCCTTCACGCTGGTTCCGCAGATCCTGGCGGTCGGGCCGGCGACGCCGGCGGCGACCAACACGTACACGCTGCAGATCGCGGGCGACTACTTCACCGACGCCGGCGCCGACATCGACTTGGCGGTGAACGGATCGGCGCTGACCGAGATCACGAGCGGCACGCTGGCGGCGGGACAGTTCATCGTCGCCGGGCCGGGGCTCTTGACGTTCATGCTGCCGAGCACCGCGCCGACGCCGGGCGCCTCGACCCCGCTGGCGGTGCGGCTGGTGGTCAACGGCGCCAACGGGACCCCGGCCTGGCTGACGCAGGGGGCGCCGTGACGGTGTCGCGGGTCGATTGGCGGGCTACTCACGCCGGCGCTCGTCGCGTCGAGGCGGCGGCGCCGCGCCCCATGTCGACGCTCGACGCCCTCAAGACCACGGCCTGGTGCCTGGTCCGCCGGCGCCTGGCCTGGCTGGCGGCGCGCGCCCGCGAGCTGGCGGCGGAGCAGGCGTCGCTCGAGCTGGGGGCGGTCGAAGAGGCGGCGTTCGCCGCCTGGTGCGCCGACGATCCCGTGGGGCGCGAGGAGGCGGAGCGGATCGCCGCCGCCGAGCACCTGGTCGGCCAGGCGAGCGATCGGCTGACCAGGCTCTGCGCGGCGCTCGGCCTCGACGAGGGGGCGCGGTTCGCGCTCGAGGTCATGGTGGCCCTGTCGAGCGACGGGTCGCTGCGCGAGGAGCTGGGCCGGCTGGCGGCGCGCGTGGGAGAGCCAGGGCTGTCGGAGCGCCTGCTCCGCTTGCTGGGAGGGCCCGAGGGGCCGAGCCGGATCGGGATGCGCGCGCTCGCCGACTGGGGGATCGTCTTTGTGGGGGCCGCCTCGGATCCGACGACGGCCGCTTCCGCCGTCGATCCCGCCGCCGATCCCGTCATCGACCCCTTCATCGCGGCCTACGTTTGCGGCGCCGCCGACGACGATCCGGCGCTGGCCGGGATCGCCACCGTGGT
>DASZVW010000424.1:0-11347 GCA_035546895.1 Polyangia bacterium | reverse complement strand
GACTACCCGTCGCCGATCTGGGACGCGCCCGCCGGCCGTTGATGGAGCGGGACGCCGTCCTCGCCGCCTTCCGGGCCGCGGCCGGCCACCACGCCGAGACGGCGGCCTTCGCGCCCGGGCGCGTGAACCTGATCGGCGAGCACACCGACTACAACGAGGGCTTCGTGTTGCCCGCGGCGGTCGATCGCGGCGTGGCGATCGCCGCCCGCCGGCTCCCGGGCGACACCTTCACCCTCCACGCGCTCGATCTCGGCCAGCGCTGCACGTTCTCTCGCGCGCGGCCGGCGCGCGATCCGGCGCACCCCTGGGCCGACTACTTCAAGGGGGTGGTCTGGGCGCTCGGCCAGGAAGGGTTCGAGGTGCCGGCCTGCGAGGCCGCGGTGACCGGCGACCTGCCGCGCGGCGCCGGGCTCAGCTCGTCGGCGGCCTACGAGGTGGCGGCGGCGCTCGTGCTGCGCGCGCTGGGCGCGCTGCCGCTGGCCTCGCTCGACGTGGCCAAGCTGGCCCGCGCGGCGGAGAACGGCTTCGTGGGCGTGGCCTGCGGGATCATGGACCAGATGGCCTCCACCTTCGGGGCCGCCGGCCGGGCGCTGCTGCTCGACTGCCGCTCGCTGGCCCACCAGGCGGTGGAGCTCCCCGCGGGCCTCGAGATCGTGGTCGTCGGAAGCGGCGTCCACCACGCCCTCGCCTCGTCCGAGTACAACCAGCGCCGGGCCGAGTGCGAGGCGGGGGTGCGGATCCTGTCGTCGCTGCGGGCGGGGATCCGCTCGCTGCGCGACGTGGAGCCCGAGGACGAGGCGCGGTTCTTCCCGCAGCTCCCGCCGGTGGTCCGGAAGCGCTGCCGCCACGTGGTCTCCGAGAACGCCCGCGTGCTGGAGGCGGTCAAGGCGATGCGCGGGGGCGATCGGGTCCGGCTCAAGACCTTGATGGCCGCCTCCCACTTCAGCCTGCGCGACGACTACGAGGTGAGCTGCCCCGAGCTCGACGTCCTGGTCGACCTGGCGCTCGCGCACCCCGCCTGCCACGGCGCCCGCCTGACCGGCGCCGGCTTCGGCGGCAGCACCGTCAACCTCGTGGACGCCGCGGCCGTCGACGCCTTCTCCGCGGCGGTCGCGGCCGGCTACCGCGCCCGCACCGGCCGGCCGGCCGAGATCTCGGTCTTTCGCCCCAGCCCGGGCGCGCGCCTGCTCTACTTCGGCTCGCCGTAAATGATCCCGCGGCCGCCGGTGCCGATGTAGACGCGGCCCGAGACGCGCGGATCGCCGGTGATGACGGTGCAGAAGCCCCACTGGTGCAGGTCGTCGTTGATCCGCACCCAGCTCTCGCCCTTGTCGTCGGAGCGGAAGAAGCCCGTCACGTCGCCGATCTTGCCGATCAGGTACAGCGCCGGGTAGGTCTTCCCCTCGGCCGGCTTGCCGAAGCCGAGCGCGTAGGCCTCGCTGACGCTGGGGATCGACTCATAGCTCTTCCCCGAGTCGGTCGAGTGGTCGAGCTCCTTGAAGGCGGTCAGCCAGACGTCCCCCTCGATCCCCGGCGTGGCGTGCACGGAGGCCGAGCTGTACTGGTAGTCGCCCAACCCCGGCAGCCCGGTCGGCGCGGCGGTGAAGTGGGCGCCGCCGTCGGTGCTGGCGTAGGCCTGCCCCCCCTTGGCGTCGAAGACGTAGAACTTCTTGGGGTTCACGCGGTCGGCCGCCGGGCGGAACGGCACCGGCGCCCAGTCGGGCGAGGACTCGGCGTCGGGGAGCCCCTCGGCGCGCGCCCAGGTCGCCCCCAGGTCGTGCGAGACGACCACCGGCCCCTCCATCGGGGCCCAGACCAGCGCGCTGCCGTCGGCGGCGACGGCGATCGAGCCGGCCCCCTTCCCCTTCGGCTCGCTCTTGAACGGCGTCCAGGTCTTGCCGCCGTCGAGCGAGGTGCCGCCCCACTCCTTCTTGTCGTCCCAGCCGACGCGCGCCACGACGTCGGGCTTCGTCCAGGCGACGTCGAGCCCGGTGGCCGCGCCGCACAGCGGGTTGTCGAACATCCCCTCGGCGGTCGGCTTGCCGAGATCGTCGTGCCGGAAGCCGCACAGGTCGCCCATCCCCGAGAGGAGCGGCGGGCCCACGGGCGGGCTGACCAGCTCCTTGATGACCGTCTCCTCGAGCCCCTGGTCGAGGAACTTCCAGTGCGTCGGCTTGTCGCCGTCGGCGGCGTTGAGGTCCTCGCTGGCCCAGATCCCCTGCCCGGTGACGTACATGGCGCGCTCGGGGTGGAACGGATCGATCGCGATGTCGCCCATCCAGCCGCGGCCGATCGGATCGGACTTGTGCCAGTAGAGGTACTTGGCCCCCATGTCGTCGCGCACGGCCTTGTCGAAGAGCGGCTTCCACTTCTTGCCGCCGTCGGTGGTCCGGAAGACGTCGTCGTGCCTGGACCAGCGGTCGAGGGTGCTGACCACCAGCGTGCCGGGGTGCTTGGCGTCGACCGAGAGGCCGCCGTAGCCGAACTTGTCGTCGCCGTTCGGCTTGACCGGCGTGATGTCGGTGAACTTGTCCTTCTTGGGATCGAGCTTCCAGACGCTGCCGGTGGTGATGTCGTTGGGACCGGGGCCGTTGCCGTAGCTGAGATAGAGCTCGCCCGCGGCGTCGAACTCGGCGTGGCTGGCCATCACCCCCTTGGGCTGGCCGGGGACCAGCTTCCAGGTGGCGCCGGCGTCGGTGCTCCGGTAGAGGCTGCCGTCGTTGTTGGCCACCGCGGCGTAGATCGTCGGCGTGGCCTTCCCCTTCGTCCCGGTCGACTTGTCGAACACCACCACCGGGATGCCGATCCCCTTGTCGCCGTCGGAGGCGGTGAAGCCGGCCACCTTCTGCCAGGTGGTCGCCGAGTCGGTGCTCTTCCAGAGCCCCGCCTTGCGCGAGCCGAAGTAGAGGACGCTGGTGAGGTTGGGATCGATCGCCAGCCGCTCGCCCATCGAGCGGCCGTTCTCGTTGCCGCCCATCTTCATCGGCATGTCGATGGTCTGCCAGGTGTTCCCGCGATCGGTCGACTTGAGGATGGCGCCGTTGCCGACCCAGGACCCGGTGTACTCGCCGGCCGCCAGGTAGACCTTGTTGGCGTCGACCGGATCGGCCGCCAGGCTCTCGATGCCGAGGAAGTTGGTGTCGCGCCCGAGCTGATCGGTGAGCGCCACCCAGCTCTTGCCCGCCGGATCCCAGCGGTAGGCGCCGCCCACGTCGGTGCGGGCGAAGACCAGGTCCTTCTCGACCGGGCTGTAGATGATGCCGCTGACGAAGCCGCCGCCCAGGATGACGACGTTCTTGAAGTTGTAGGCGACGTTCCCCTTGAGGCCGCCGCCGGCGGGCGCGGCAGCCGCCGCCGCCGGCGTGGGACCCGTCCCGGGCGTCACGGGGGGGACCTTGCAGGTGCAGACGGTGCAAGTGGGGAGGAGCGTGAGCGCCGCCGTCCCCGCCGCCAACGACATCAACCAGGAAGCTCTGACCATTCTCGTTGGACCTTTCATTGTGTCGGTGTCGCGGTCGCGGTCGCGAGCTGGGGGTCGTCGCCGTAGACGATCCCCCGGCCCGAGGTGCCGAGGTAGACCCGGCCCGGCAGGCGCGGATCGCCGGCCAGGCAGTTGAGGTAGCCGAACTGGTGCTGCGGATCGTCGATGCGCTGCCAGCTCGCCCCGGCGTCGTCGGAGCGGTACGTCCCCCAGGTGTAGGTGGCGGCGCCCGCCACCAGCACCGAGCCGGCGAGGTAGACGGCCGGGTAGGTCGCGCCGGCCGCCGCCGGCGCCCCGAACCCGATCGCGGTGGCCCCGTTCACGCCCGCCACCGCCGTGTACGTCAGGCCGGAGTCCTGCGAGTGGAGCAGGCCGCCGCTGGTCGTCACCCAGACGTCCCCCTCGACGCCGAATACCGCGCGCGGCCGGCCGAGCGCCGGGGTCGCCGAGCTGGAGGGCAAGGTCCCGGCGACGAAGGTGGCGCCGCCGTCGGTGCTGGCGTACACCGTGCTCCGGCTGGTGGCGTAGAACTTCCGGGGATTGACCCGATCGGCGGCCACCTGCACGCCGGCGCCGAGCCCCGCGCTGGCGGTCCAGGTCATCGCGTGGTTCTGCGAGTATGAAGGCGTCCCCTTCTTCGGCGCCCACAAGAAGGTGGTCGTGGTGCCGTCCGTCGACACCGCGATCGAGCCCGAGCCGGTGCTCCCCGAGGGGGCGCTGGGGAACGGCGTCCAGGTCATGCCGCCGTCGCCCGACCAGGCGCCGTTCGTCCCGCCGCCGGTCCCCGCGCGCACGACGATCGTGGGATCGGCCTCGGCGAAGTCGAGGCTGTTGGTGTTGCTGAAGACCGGGTTGGTGTACATCCCGCCCGGCGGCGAGACGCCGAGGTCGTCGTGCCGGAAGCCCCCCAGATCGCCGAGCCCGCTCAGGAGCGGCGGGCCCGACTTCGGGCTGACGAGATCGAGCACCACCGTCTGCTCGAGCCCGGCGTCCTCGAACGTCCAGTGCGTCCCCAGGCCGCTGTCGGCCGCGGTGAGGTCGTCGCTCGACCAGAGCCCCTGCCCGGTGACGTAGAGCGCGTGCGCGGGGTCGAAGGGGTCGATGGCGACGCCGCCCATCCAGCCCGTGGTCGAGAGGCCCGTGCCGCCGAAGTACAGCCAGGCCGCGCCCGCGTCGTCGAAGGCGGCCTTCTCGACCAGGCCGGTCCAGGTCGCGCCGCCGTTGGTGGTCCGGTAGATCTCGTCGGGAGACCAGCGATCGATGGTGGTGACCAGCAGCGTCCCCGGATGCGCGGGATCGGCCGCCAGCCCCCCGAAGCCGCCGGCCCCCTTGGGCGGGCTGACGTCGGTCCAGGTCCCGCTGGCGATGCCGTAGCGATACACGAAGCCCGAGGTGACGTTGTTGGGGCCGGAGGCGTCGTTGAAGGCGAGGTAGAGGTTGCCGCAGCCGTCGAACACCGCGTGGTGCGGCATCATCGCCGCGGCCGCGGCGGGCACGCCGGCGACCGCCTGCCAGCTGGCCCCGGCGTCGGTCGAGCGGTAGAGCGCCGATCCGCTGGTGACGCCCACGCCGACGTAGATCGCCGGCGTGGCGGCCCCGGGCGCGCCGCTCGACGGATCGAAGACCACGAAGGTCAGCCCGTAGCCGGCGGCCCCCGAGCCGCCCGAGCCGGCGCCGCCGCCGGTGGCGCCGGTGGTCGGGAAGGCGGTCACCCTGCTCCAGGTCGCCCCGTAGTCGGGGCTGGTCCAGAGCCCGGCGTTGCGCGAGCCGAAGTAGAGCGTGCTCGGCAGGTTGGGATCGACGGCCAGCCGCTCGCCCATCGAGCGGCCGTCGACGTTGCCGCCCATCGGCGCGCCGATGCCGTTCTGGGTCCAGGTCCGGCCCATGTCGGTCGAGCTCAGGATCAGGCCGCTGCCGGCGGTCAGGTACTCGCCGGCGGCCAGGTAGACGCGGTTCGGATCGACCGGATCGACGGCGACGCTCTCGATCCCGATCAGGTTCGAGTTGCTGTGCCCGACCCAGTCGGTGATCGGCAGCCAGCGCCCGTCGGCCGGATCGAAGCGGTAGGCGCCCCCCACGTCGGTGCGCGCGAAGGCCAGCCCCGAGAGCGCCGGGCTCATCACGATGCCGGTCACGAACCCGCCCCCCTTGATGACCACGTTCTTCCAGGCGTAGGGGCCGGCGGCCGAGGTGTCGCCGGTGGGGATCCCCGCGTCGCCGGCGCTGGCGGCCGGCGGCGATCCCTGGCAGACGGCCGGCTGCACGCCGCCCGGCCCCACCCCGCCGTCGGGTGCCGCGCGGCGCGAGGTGTCGACGCAGGCCAGGGCGCCGACCAGCCACACGCCCACGACCAGCCCGGCGGTCGATCGCCACCAGGAACCCTGAGAGGGTTCCCGGACCCTCCCGCGACGACTTCGCTCGGCCAAGCCGAGCTCTGTCAACGCGATACGCACCACGACCCTCCTAGTGCTTCTCGAGCGCGATGTCGTCGATGAAGATGTCGAAGTGGCGCGGCGACGCGCTCCAGGTGGCGACCCGGAACTCCCAGAACGAGGTGGGGTCGAACCCGGCGCCGGGCCCCTTGGTGAAGGCGCTGATCGGGATCTCCACCTTGTGCCACTTGCCGTCGGCGAAGCCCTTGGCGTAGCGCTCGACCGGCACCGTCGCGCTGTCCTTCTTGTTGGCGCTGCAGCCGAGCAGCACGCCGACCGAGGCGGGATCGGGCGCGGTGTCGGCCGACTTCGGCTGCACGCGGATCTGGAACGTCAGGTGGGTGTAGGCGGTCATGTCGTAGCCGGCGTTGGCCGGGTACCAGCCGAACAGGTTCCACCCCATCCCCAAGAATCCCGGCCCGTCGCCGTGCAGCTTGAGCGCCGTGCTGTTGTTGACGCCGGCGCCGGGCTCCGGGGAGACCTTGCTGCAGCCCGACTTGGGATCGCAGGCGTCCCACCCCTGCGCGCCGCTGCCGTTGCCGTCGCCGTCCCAGAGGACCTTCCGGCTCCCCGTGGCGACGGACTCCGCGGCGGCCGCGCCCCCCGCCGTGGCGGGCGCGGCGCCGGCGGCCGTCGGGCAGGGGGGACAGAGACAGCCCGCCGTCCCCAGGGCGAGGACGGCGAGCCCCCCGAGCAGCGATCCCAAAGCGACCGGCCGCGGCGCGCGCGTGTTCATTAGTTGGTGGTAAACGTCAGGTCGTCGAGGTGGATGTCGACGTCGTACGGCGAGGTCGGCGGCATGGTACTCCAGGCGAACGCCCACGCCACGGAGACGATCTGGCTCGGAATGACGTTGGGCATGCAGGCGCCGTTGACGAAGTCCGTCCACTTGAAGGTGACGGTCTGCGCGGTCGCCGCCGAGGTGGCGGTGCTCGGAATGGTGATGGCTGGGGCGGTCGGATCCCCGCATCCCGGGTGGTAGTACTGCATGCCACCGGAGTTCGGGATACAGGCCCCCGCGGGGAGCGGCGGGGTGAGAGTCACGCCGATCGATTGGAACCAGGACGCCGTGGGCGAGTCATCGACGATCCCCATCGACATGGTGATGCCGTTCCCGGCCGTGGTCCCCCAGATCTTGAACGAAATTCCGGTGAAGCCAGTCGCGTCCACCATGTTGCAGGGCATGTTGCCCTCGGCGGCGTTGAGGATGTCATCGAAGTAGAGAGAGAATCCGGCGTAGTTGGCGACGTTCCCTTTGATGTGCCAATCGCCCCCCGAGCTGTCCGAAAGGGTGATCGAGCCCGGCGTGTTGGCGAAGGTGCTCCCGCCGCCCGAAAGAACCGTGGAATCGTCACCAAAGCGCGGCGGAGCGCCGCCGTCGGGAACGCCCGCGTCGGCCGGGAACGTGAAGTCGGTGATGAGCCCGGACGCCGCCGGCTTGGGGCAGGCGATGCCGGCGCTGGCCGTGAGATCGGTGGTGGTGCCGGCGGGCTCACAAACGATGCCGTTCGCGTTGGCGCCGCCAGCGCCACCGGTGCTGCTGGTCCCGCCCGTCCCGGTCGCGGCGCCGCCAGAGCCGCCCGTCCCGGTCGTCGCCGCCGGGGGGGTGCAGGCGGCGAGCCCGGCGCCGGCGAAGAGGATGGCCAGAAGATTTCCAAGGCGAAGATTCGTAGTCATGTAACTCGCTCCTTCCTTTCCCTATTCACTCGTCCCAAATCGTTCATTGACCGTCGCTGCCGCCGTCGGTCGTCTTCTTGCTGTAAAAGCCCACCCGGTCGAACCAGAACTCGTAGGGCGCGCCCTTCGGCATCCGGACGGTCAGCTCCCAGAGCGCCTGGGTCAGCATCGCGGTGCCGGGCGCCGGCCCGACCATCTCGAGCGAAGGGTTGGGGACCCGATCCTGATTGGGCTGCTGCTGAAACTCGGCGAAGGGGATGGTGTAGAACTTCCAGTCGGACGTCAGCGACAGCTCGATCTGGTAGCTGTTCCCGCAGGCGTTCGCCGGGAGCTGAGCCGTCGAGTTCCCCGAGGAGAGGGGCGCGCCGCTGGCCGGATCGTAGACCGGCGCCGTCGCCGTGGTCCCCGAGCCCGCGTCGGGCGTGCAGTAGGTCGTGCAGTAGGCGCCCGCGTCGCCCGGCGGGATGGCCACCTTGACGCCCCCGTCCGCCATGCAGTTGGCGGACCAGTTCTTCGTGTTGGGGTCGTCGAGCAGGACGGTGATCCCCTTGTTGCTCTCCCCCGGCGCGCGCGCCCAGAACGACATCCCTTCCCGCGTCGCCTCGTCCAGCTTGGTGAACTGGTAGAAGCTGAACAACGAGCCCCAATCGTTGAAGGAGACGCCCGTGATGTGGAGGGCCGTCTTGTCACCGCAGATCGGGCCGTCCGGGATGGTGTCCACGGAGTGCCCCACGCTCGCGTCCCTGGTGGCGTCGTTGGCGCCGAAGATGTAACCGAAATCGTTGTCGACCGCGTTGTCGAGGTCGTAGGCGTTCATGACCGAGCAATCGATCGGCAAGCTCTTCTTGGTCGCGTAGGCGGTGCACCCCAGCGTGCCGCCCAGCGCGCAGGCCAGCGCCACCGCCACCTTCACCCCCGAGCTCGGGTTGCCTTTGCCGGTCATCCTGTCGTTCTCCATCGCCCGCCTCCTACCACCAGAAGGTCCCGATCAACGAGAAGACGCTCTTGTCGGGGTTGATCGTCGGATCGGGGGCCGGCGGGTAGCCGTCCTCGACGTAGACGGCGCTGCCGTAGACGAAGTAGCTGTACTGGAGCGCGACCTCGCCGCGGCTGCGCCAGCCGGTGTGGAACAGCAGGCGCGAGGTGAGGCTGGTGTAGGCCTGGGTCGAGTCGCTGCCGTGCAGGCGCACGTGATCGAAGCGCTCGCCGACGCCCAACCAGGACAAGAAAAGATAGGTCGCCTCGACGCCCCCCTTGATCTTGAGGACGTCGTTGTGGGTCGGGTCGTCGCTGCCGACGTAGGTCCCCACGCCGAACAGGCTGAGCAAGAGATCGGGGCTGACGCCGGTGTAGAGCTTGTCGAACACCAGCCGCGCGAAGCTGAGGTCGTACTGCCCGCCGAAGGTGGTGAGCGTGCCGTTGCCGTTGCTGTTCGGCCCCAGGTAGTGCTGGATGAGCTCGGGCCCGCCGCGCGCGTTCAGGATCTCGATGGCGCCCGAGACCGTCCCGGCGTTGGTGGCCCAGGTGCGGGCGAAGCCGAGGTAGAGGTGCCCGGCGCGCCCGGCGTTGACGTTGGCGTCGGCCCCCATCACCGTGATGCGCCCGTCGGGGACGTTGCCGCCGGGGGTGAGGTCGTCCTGCGTCCAGGCGGTCAGGTAGTGGAGCCCCAGCCGGACCTGGGAGTGATAGGCGGCGCCGACGTGGACCTGGTTGACGAAGGTCGCCCCCACGTTCGGATCGGCGAAGTCGTTCCAGCCCGCGGGGACCAGCCCGACCGGCGGCCGCCCGAGCTGCCCCCCCAGCCCCTGATCGAGCAGCAGGACGAGCTCGCCGACCTTGTAGGCGCCGGTGATCTCCTCGCCGATGGTGTTGGTCTGGGCGATGAGCGGCGTCCCGTAGCGGCCGGCGTCGTACATCCCCATCGCGCCGTAACGGCCGGTGTAGGCGCCCACGTTCACCTGCAGCGGGAAGCCGACCCGCTTGGTCAGGTTCACGGTCAGGTAGGCGTCGTTGACGCCCATCTGCTGGGTCGGATCGTAGTAGCCGGCGGCGTCGATGGCGCTGGTGCCGGCCATGATGACCGTCGCCGAGACCGTCGAGTTGCCGTAGATGAAGTTGAGCTGCAGCCAGGGGTTCGGCACCACGCCGGTGTACGCGAAGTCGCGCAGGTCGTTGGGGACCAGCGGCGGCGCGTGGAGCACCAGGCCGCTCTGGCCCGGCGTCGGGTTGAGGCGCTCGTGCAGGCCGAGCTGCGCGGGGAGCAGCAGGTAGCCGTGGAAATCGAGCACGTACTCGTGCGACTGCGCCGGCTGGACGCCGAAGGGGACGGACGGCGTGGGGCTGGGGGCTTGCGGCTCGCCGGGGTCGAGCCCCAGGCGGGGGACGCCGCTGTCATCCGTGTTGCCGTCCGCCGCCGTCGCCAGGGCGGGCGTGGCGAGCACGGCGAGGGCGGCGAGGGCGATTCGGAACCGGCGAGCTATGGCGTGAACGGTTTGCATCCGCGGGCGCTTTCAGTTCAAAAGGTGACGTAGCCGCCGAGCGCGATCATGTTGCGATCGAGCGGCTCCGCTGAGTTGGGATCCGCGGCGTGGCTGTAGAAGCGCCGGCCGTAGATGAGTTGAATGCGATCCGTGCTGAGCCAGTCGCTGTGGAAGGCGATGCCGGGGTTGACGCTGTAGACGCTCCACTCGCCGAGGTAGCTGCCGCGGCTCTCGCCGTAGGCCTGGAAGGTCAGGCTGAACAGCTGCGAAAACCGGTACTCGGTCTCGAACCCGGTGTAGTAGCCGTTCATGTCCTTGTAGGTCGGGTCGGCGGTGGAGACCGTCCGGGTGAGCATCGCCGCGATGGCCACCCGCAGGTCCGGCGCCTGGCCGGTGAAGCTGCGCGGGTACCAGAGGATGCTCGAGAGGCTGAAGTCGTACTCGCCGCCGATCGCGGCCACCGTCCCGGTCCCGTTGCTCTGCGGCCCCAGGAACTTGTTGATCATGTCGCGGGACCCTTGCGTGAAGTCAATGCCCCACCAGATCCCGTCGCCGACCGCGGCCGCGTGGTCGAAGTCGTACACGCCGCCGCTGACGCCGAACTGCCCCCAGGGGAGCCCTTGCCAGCGCACCTCGCCGATGTAGGCGTCGAAGCGGCCGTCCTCCGGCTTGGTGTTGAGGAAGGTCTTGAGCGACCGGCGCTCGTCCGTCCCGTGGTCGCTCGCCCAGTGCAGCTTGAAGGTCCACTGGTTGTCGAGCACCAGCCCGACGTGCGCGTGGTTGACGTAGCTGGAGACGCCGGTCTCGATCCAGCTGTTGTAGTCGCCGCGCACGTAGTTCTCGGGGACGCCCGGAACCACCAGCAGCCCCTCGGTCAGCGTGAGCCGCCAGCGCCGGGTGAGGTCCATGTCGCCGTTGGCCGTGTAGCCGTAACCGCGCAGCGCCAGCATCGGCCCGAAGATCCCCCACCCCCACTGCCCCGGCCCGCCGTAGACCTCGGGGAAGGCGCCGACGCGGAACTGCAGGTGCAGCGTCCCGATCGGATCCGGCGTGAACAGGAGGTAGGCGGTGCCGAACGCCGGCCCGTTCGCCGGGTTCGCGTAGCCCTGGTAGACCTCGTTGTTGACGCGGAAGTAGTAGGCGACGTAGGCGGTCAGGTAGCGGGAGCCGTACTGGACGTTCAGCGTGGCCCCGGCGCCGCCCCAGAACGGGATCTTGCCGGTGCTGAGCAGCGGCGCGTGGATCGAGGTGCCGGAGTAGCCGGGATCGGGGCTGCT
>DASZVW010000423.1:0-6355 GCA_035546895.1 Polyangia bacterium | reverse complement strand
CCGCACGCGCTCGGCGCCCGCCGCCGTCGCCGCCGCCCTCTCGCGCGACGCCGACAGCATGATCAGCTTGAGCGGCGTGCAGGCCTCCGGCCCCCTCATCAAGCTGCGCGCGCGGTTGCGCGCCCCTGCCGCCGAGACCGGGAGCACCCCATGACCACCGTCCGCCGTCTTTCCCGCGCCTTCCACGCCGCCCTGCTCGGGCTCACCTTGCTGCTCCCCGCGCTGGGCGGGTGCGCCCACACCCTGGACGCCGGCGCCGCCGGCATCCGCGTGGAGTGCGACCTGCCCGACGCCACCGTCTGGATCGACGACCTCCTGGCCGGCAGCGCCAAGGAGTGGAAGAGCGAGGGGCACCAGATCCGCGCCGGCTACCACCGGATCGAGATCCGCCACCCCGGCTACTACTCGTTCTTCCAGGAGGTCGACCTGCCGCCCGGCAGCCAGACCGTCGTCAACGCCAAGCTCCGCGAGGTCCTCGACTGAAACGCCAGCAGATCGCGTGAGGGAGCGCGAGCTTTGCTCGCGCGAGCTCATCGCGGGGGGCGCGGGACCCTCCCAGGGGCTTTGCCCCCCAATAGTCCCCTGCCCACCGATTCGGACGGCTGCCTACCGATTCCCGTCTGACGGTTGACGCGACCCCGCATGCGCGCGCTACGCTGGCGCGCCCGTGGCAACCAAGCCCGATGATACGGAGTTGGTCGTCCTCACTGGTGTCCACCTGGCTCCGAGAGAATGGCCGGTTACGCACTTCGGCCGAAAGCGCGGAGAGCCCCGCTTCTTCCTGAATCAGGCGGATTGGTCCCTCTGGAAAAGCTGGGGCCGCCTTCCCCTTGTGGACGCCATCCTTCTCTCTGTCGATCTGGACCCAGTGACCGAGCCCGGGAACGTGGCCAAGGGGCAGGCCAAGTTGGACCTGTTCAAGCATGTTCTGGATGCGGACAACCATCGGCGTCTGAAGAGGCGCGCGGGGATCGTGCTGTCGTCGCTGAACGATCTACGGTTCGCTGACGGAACGAAGGGTGATCTCTCATCCGATGTCGAGTTGCCTGACTTTCGCGAGCTAACCGACGCGAAGGATCTCCAAGTGCCAAGGGAGTTCCCGAAGGCACGCAGCGAGGCGAACCCAATCGGCGGCAGGCGCTGGCCGTGGGGCAGTTACGAGACCCCCCAGCTACGCCGCCTCGCCGAAGCCGCGAAGGAATTCTGGGCCGACGGCCACGATCCCGACTCGGCGCCGCGAAAGGAAAAAATTGTCGCGTCGCTCAGGAAAAACGGCGCGAGCAAGGGCGAGGCGGAGGCTATCGCACAGATCCTTCGGCCCCCCAGCGTCCGGCCCGGACCAAGAGGAACGTACCGCTCGAAGAAAAAATAGGTGGGGACGTACTCGCGCGGCGCTTCCTGAGCCGGCATCCGTACTTACCGAGTAGGCCCCCCCGTACTGCGGGCAGAAGGGGGGAGCGCACTCCACCTATTCGCGACGGTCGGATCGCTGTAGCGATTGGGCGTTCGCTATAGACGACCTCACCAACCGCAAAATCACCAGTAGGTGCGTTCGCTATAGACGATCGCAGGCAACCACCAAATCCCCAGTAGGTAGCCCGCAGGTCCCCATTCCCACCCGGGTGGGCTGATTCGCTAGAAGTTCAGAGAGAGGAGGAAACGACCCAGATACACAAAGAGCCCGACGACCTGAGCGACCGCCGGGCTCCTCACTGACAGCTCAGAGCCACCTTGCGAGGGGTGGCGCCGAAGCAGGTCAGCACCTAGACACCGCCGATCCTGCCAAGGCCAACGGCCCTTCGCAAGTACAAAGCGAAAGGCCGTCATGAAACGGCAACCGCACAGGCGAAAGACCGTCACGCCACTGGAGCGCAAGCTCCGGGCATGGCGAGCAGACGCCGCACACCTATAGGGTGACAACCAGGACCCCGGCCCGCATCGTCGGGCCGGGGATCCACCGACCGACGCACCGCCTGCCTAGCGCTTCGTGGCCGCTCCAGCCAGCAGCCTGAGCCAAGTGGATACCGAAAGGCCCGCTTGGTCGGCTGCTGCCTGGAAGCGGTCTTTCTCGTCGGCTGTGACGAGCACCTTGATCAGGGTGTCCCGCTTCTCGTCGTCCGCCTTCTTCGGGCGCCCGACCGCCTTGGCCTTGCCTGCCATGGCCATATAAATGCCATCTCCGGACCCGAAAAACAATGCTTGACGGGTGGTATTTTTATGTCCATATTAATCCCATGGACGCTCGACAGGAAAAGGGTCTGATTCTGGCGAAGAACAAGGGCATCCGCCACGTCGCGGGACCGACCTGGGTGGTCCCTTCGCAGTCGAACGAGCAGACCGCTTACCTCGTGAACGCTGACGAGGGGACCTGCAACTGCCCGGACTACGAGCTGCGCCGCGCGAAGTGCAAACACGTTTTCGCCGTAGAGGTCTCTCGGACCGTGGAAGTCCGCGCCGACGGCACCGAGGTTGTGACCGAATCCGTGAAGCTAGTTCGAAAAACCTATAGCCAGCCGTGGGCGGCCTACAACGCCGCGCAGACCTCGGAGAAGACGACCGTCCAGCGTCTTCTTCGGGACCTCTGCGAAGGCGTCGCCACGCCCGCGCACACGGGACGCGGGCCCAAGCCCATCGCGTACTCGGACGCGATTTTCGGCATGGTCTGGAAGACGTACCTTGGGACGTCAGGCCGTCGCGCCTCGACGGACATCGACGCTTGCACGGCCGACGGATCGCTGTCGCGGGACCTTGCCTACAACACGATCTTCAAGTACGCCGCGAAGGCTGAGCTGACGCCCATCCTCGTGCGCCTGATCGAGCAGTCGGCTTGCCCGTTGGCCTCGGTGGAATCGTCCTTCGCGATCGACTCGACGGGATTCGGGACGTGCGTCTATCGCCGCTGGTACGACGAGAAGTACGGGCGCGAGCGATCGGAGGCGAAGTGGCTCAAGGCGCACGCGACGGTCGGCGTGGTCACGGGGATCGTCACTGCCATCTCGGTCACGGACAGCACCGCGCACGACTCGCCCGAGCTTCCGGCGCTGGTCGAGTCGACGGCGCAGCGGTTCGAGACCTCCGAGATCAGTGCGGACAAGGCGTACTTGTCGAACGCGAACCTGACCGCGATCGAGGCTGTCGGCGCCGTGCCGTTCGTCCCCTTCAAGTCCAACAGTCGTGCCGAGGGCTCGCCCGCGTGGAAGCGCATGTGGGCGATGTTCGTGCTCAAGCAGGGGGAGTTCCTCGCGAGCTACCACAAGCGCAGCAACGTCGAGTCCGTCTTCTCGGCCATCAAGCGGACGCTCGGCGGGTCGGTGCGCTCCAAGAAGTTCACGGCTCAGGTGAACGAGGTGCTCTGCAAGATCCTCGCGCACAACCTGATCGTGCTCGTCCACGCGATGCACGAGTTGGGGATCGAGCCGGACTTCGCGGCGGCGGACGCCTGATGCGGCCCGCTCATCAGCTCACCGCCGACGAGCAGGAGAACGTCCGGTTTGCCCTGCGCTACTTGTACGGGCGCCTCGGGACCTGGGTGGCGGTCGCGCGGGTGACGCACTTGAAGCGGCGAACGGTGCGCCGGGTGCGGGACGGTTGGAAGGTCCGCCAGTACGTCGCGGTGAACGTCGGGATGGCGCTGGGAGTCTCGGCAGAGGCGGTCATGACAGCGCGGGCGGTCCCGGAGGGGACGTGCCGGCACTGCGGAGCGATAGCGGAGAAAACCCGCTAGCGCACGGGAGGGGGCGAGAAGTAGCATGTAGGTTTCCATGATCAAGCGTCTGGTTTTGAAGAACTTCGGCCCATTTGAAAGCGCCGAGGTCCGGTTCGACAATTTCACAGCGATCCTGGGACGAAACGGGGCTGGCAAGTCGCTAGTCTTCACGGCTCTGAAGGGGCTCGGGCGAGTTACCAGGTACCCGCTCCGGTACTTCGAACCATCGTCTTACATGGGCGGATTTCCGACACGCACAGGCCAAGTGTCGTTCGACGATATCGTCCACAAGAAGGACCCGACCAAGAAGATCACGCTTCGAGCGGAGTTCGAAACCGAGAAGGTCAAGGGCTTCTATCAAGTCGTTCTCGGACACTGGCATAGTCCTGGGGGAGTCCTGGTTGAAGAGGAATTGGACGTCGAACACGATGGTCATCACTTCAAGCTCAAGGCAAACGAAGACGGAACCGTCGAGGGAGTTCCGGTCGGACTACGTCAGCGATACTCGACGCCAAGATTCGCCTCAGCGCCGATCATTCTCTACAAGTCGCGCGATCCGAAGCACGTCGCGATCGGTAGCGCGATTCAGGAGGCCCTCGCCCATGACATCGGGATCTATCGATTCGATCCGACGGCCCTGAAGACGCCTGCGGAGGTCGGCCGCCCATTCACCCCGACCGGCTACGGCTTCGCGGCCTACTTGGATCAGATCCGAAATGAGGTTGGGGGCACGGAAGAGTTCGGGCGTCTTCTTGCCAGATTTCGCGAGGTATGTCCGCACGTCCAGGACGTTCTTTTGCCGTCGGAAGGGCCCGGGTCCTACACGGACGAACCGTCAGCTAAGCGTCGCAAGGAGATTGTCGCCAGAAAGCGGATCGAACTCGTTATGCCTGCAACGGAAGGAGCGATCCCGGCGGATCTGGAGAGCGACGGTACGATTTTGCTACTGGCGTACGCTTCTCTGCTCCACGGTACCCGTCAGTTCAAAACGATCTGCATTGAGGAGCCAGAGAATGGGGTCCATCCGAAGGTGGTCCCGATGCTGGTCAAGATGCTTCAACAGATTTCGCGCGAACATGACGGTCGCCCAGGAGCGCAGCTCTTGATCTGCACGCATTCGCGTACCATCCTGGACGAGCTGAAGGCGGATCCATCATCCATCCGACTCATAACGCGCGCGGCCGATGGGCGCTCCTCGATCGAGCACATGTCGTCGGTGGATCTACCCACCATCGCCGGTCGAGCTGGCCTTGCATCATAGCGATTCTACTGGGGAATGTGCGCGCGCGCCGAATGCGCATTGACGGGCGCGCGCCCGTGTGTCGATATAAGTGTACCTGGGTTCGCGTCCCTCTTAGCGACGCGGTTTGTACACGATGAATGGCCGCCCCTCGATTGAGTGGGCGGCCAGTTTTTTTCTGGGGTCTCTGCGCGCGCGCGAACGTTCGGTAGCGCGCGCTGGCTTGTGTAGGGAACGCTGCCTACCATTTCCGTCCCCTGCCTACCGTTTCAGGCGGCAGGGGCGAATGGGAGGCAAAGCCCCTCCCAGGGTCCCGAACTAGATCATTTCGCAGAACTCGATCTGGCGGGGGACCTTGTAGGGGGCGAGGTTGCGGGCGCAGTGGTCGATGATGTCCTCGGCGCGGCAGACGCCGGCGCGCACCACGCGGGCGACGACCATGGGGCCGCCGAGGTCGTCGGTGACGACGCGGACGGCGGCGGCCTTCACCTTGGGGAAGGACTCCAGGCACCCCTCGACCTCGCCGAGCGCGACCCGTTTGCCGTCGACCTTGACCAGGTCGTCCTCGCGGCCAGTGATGACGGTGCGGCCCGCCTTGTCCTGCTGCCCGAGATCGCCGGTGCGCAGCCAGCCGTCGTCGACGCCGCCGATCGGCGTGCCGTCGCCCCGCTTGGGGAGATGGATCTTCGGCACCGAGACGGTCGAGAGCGCCCGCGAGCGGACCCAGATGGGGCCGGCCTGGTTCGCCGGCAGGCGCTCGCCCTTGGGGCCCGCGATCCGCAGCTCGACCCCCTCGAACGTCCGCCCCACGCTCTCGGGATCCTTGCCGGCGCGGTCGATGGCCAGCGGTCCCGCCTGGGTGCCGTGGTAGCAGGAGAGCAGCCGGACGCCGAACCGCTCGAAGAACGCCTCGGCGATGGCCGGCGGCAGCGCCGACCCCGAGCTGAGGAAGCGCGCGCCCCCGTTCTTGAGCGGCTTGACGGTGGGGACCCGGGCCAGCGACCCGAACAGCGCCGGCGTCCCCGCGAAGAAGTCGATCTTCTGCTCGCGCAGGAGCTTGGCGATGCGCTTCGGCGAGACCTCGTCCTCGAGGAACAGCGTGGCGCCGGTGTCGAGCGAGGTCAGGAGGCCGAAGTCGAACCCGTAGCTGCCGTGCAGGGGCAGCGAGCAGAGGATGCGGTCGGCGCCGCCGGCGTCGAGCGTCTTGCGGATCGCCTCGGCGGCGGCGGTGAGGTTGGCGGCCGTCTTCACCACCCCCTTGGGATCGCCGCCGATGCTGGCGGTGAACTGCACCATCTCCGGCACGCCCGCGCCGTTGGTCAGGCCGGCGGGCGGCGTGCGCTTGTAGAGCCCGCAGGTGAGCAGCGTCCCCTGCAGCCGGCGCCGCGACTCGGGGACGAACTTCGACG
>DASZVW010000422.1:0-1947 GCA_035546895.1 Polyangia bacterium | reverse complement strand
CGATGGCGCGGGCGTAGAGCTCCAGCGCCTCGTCGTACCGGTCGGCGCGGGTGGCGCTGCGCGCCCGCGACATGAGCAGGCGCGCCTCGAACCCCGGCGTGGCCAGCGCCGGGTCGGCGGCCATCAGCGCCGCCGCCTCCTCGGTCGCCGACTCCGCGCGCCCCCACTCGTGGATCAGATCGAAGACGATCCCCTCGTCGAGCAGCAGGTCGATCTGCGCCCCCTTGGCGTCGGCCTGCCGGGCCAGCTCCAGCGCGCTGCCGTAGTCGCCGACCGCGTCGTCGTTCCGCCCCAGCCGGTAGCGCGCCTGCGCCCGCCCCTGCACCGCCACGATGCGCGACCGCCGGTCGTCCTCGGGGATGTTCTCGATGGCGTTCTTGAACAGCAGCTCGGCGTCCAGGTAGGCGTGCCGGGCGCGCGCGCGGCCGGCCAGATCGAGATAGAGGCGCCCCGCCTCCAGCTTGAGGCCGCTGCGCGCGGCGTGGAAGGCCATCGCCGGCAGCCGCGCGCCGTCGGCCAGCCGATCCTGGCGGCGGTAGTAGTCATAGGCCGCGCGGTGGGTCGCCTCGCGCTGGGGCGCCGGCACCGACTGGTAGACGGTGTCGCGGAGGAGCGCGTGGCGGAAGCCGACCCGGCCGCCGCGGTGGCTGGAGAGGAGGCCGCTCTCCACCAGCCGGCGGACACCGATCCCGGCGTCGAGCTGGGTCTCGGGCGGGACGCCGCCGCGCTCCAGCTCCTGCAGGATCCCCTCGATCTCCTCGCTGCTGAACTCCGCCCCCAGCACCGAGGCCAGCTTGGCGTGGGCCAGCAGATCGGGGGGCAGCGACTCGGTCTCGCGGCCGGCCAGCCACTGCACGAGCGGCAGGTCGGGGAGCCGATCGAGCTCGTCGGTGGCCAGTGTCCAGCTCTGCCCCTTGCCGGTCTTGCGCACCAGGCCGTCGCGCTTGAGCCCGCGCACCAGCTCCACCAGCAGGAGCGGGATCCCCTCGGTCCGCGCGGCCAGCAGCGCCAGCGCGGTGGCCGGCACGTTCTCGGCGGGCGAGAGCAGCCGCCGCGCCAGCTCGGCGGCCGCCGCCGGCTCGAGCGCGGGGAGCGTGAGCTCCCGCCGCGCCGCCGCGCGCCCCGCCCAGTCGGTCCGCCCGGTCCCGAAGCTGGGGCGCCCGACGACGCAGATCCAGAGCGGGCAGCCGGCCTCGGCCAGCGCCGCGTACTCGAGCGCGTCGAGCGCCGTCTCGTCGACGAAGTGGGCGTCCTCGACCACGATGGCCAGCGCCCGCTTGCGCGCCTTCCCCCGCAGCGCCTCGCCGACGGCGCGCGCGGCCGCCGAGCGGATGGCGCCCGGCGCGGCGGTGAGCGCGCGCAGCTCGGGGTGCTCGGGCGGCGCCCAGCCCATGGTCACCGCCACGCCGGCCCACACCTCGCGCGCCGTCTCGGCGCCGAGCCGCTCGGCCAGCAGCGCCCGCCCGAAGTCGGCCGGCGCCGCGTCGGGGAGCGCCAGCGTCGCGCGCAGCAGCTCGCGCGCGGTCTGCTCCTCGACGCCGCCCAGGACCTCCTTGGCGCGCACGAACATCACGTCGAAGGCGGGGACCACCTCCAGGTGCTGGACCAGCATCTGCGCCAGGTGCGTCTTGCCGTAGCCCGCGGCCCCCAGCAGCGTGACGATGGTGGGCGTGGGCCCGCCCGCCGCCGCGCGCGCCGACTCCAGCAGCGTGCGCAGCAGATCGTCGCGGCCGACCAGCGGCGCCACGCCCATCCGGGTGGTGGTCCGCTCGGCGACCTGCGCCGCCTTCTGCAGGTGCATCGCCCCGGGCCGCCCCGGCACCGGCGCCACCGGCAGATCGGGGAGCACCTCCACCGCCGAGGCGGAGAGCAGGATCCCCTCCGGCTCCGACTCGCCGGGGTACTGCTCCTTCTTGGTGAAGAGCGGGCTCTGGTAGCGCCGCGTCC
>DASZVW010000421.1:0-3529 GCA_035546895.1 Polyangia bacterium | reverse complement strand
TTCCTCACCTTCGTGATGGCCAACCTGCCGCGCGGCCTCATCGGCCTGCTGCTGGCGGTCATCCTCTGCGCGGCCATGTCGTCGACGGCCAGCGAGCTGACGGCGCTGGGCGGCTGCACGGTGGTCGACTTCTACCGCCGCAGCTTCCGCCCGCAGGCCAGCGACGCCCACCACCTGCGGGTGGCCAAGCTCGCCACCGGCGCCTGGGGGCTGGTGGCGGTGGCCTTCGCCGGGTTCGCCTCGCTGGTCGACAACCTGATCCAGGCGGTGAACATCCTCGGCTCGCTGTTCTACGGGACCATCCTGGGGATCTTTCTCTGCGCCTTCTTCTTCAAGCGGCTGCGCGCCACGCCGGTCTTCGTCGCCGCGCTGGCCTCCGAGGTGCTGGTCATCGGGCTCTGGACCTGGACCAAGATCGGGTTCCTCTGGTTCAACGTGATCGGCTGCGGCGCCGTCTTGTTCTTGTCATTGGCGCTGAACGGGTCAAACTCCCGCCCGCAGCTCAACCAGACCATGGAGATCTCATCATCATGAAAACGCGAACCGGAATCCTGCTTGCCGGCCTGGCCACGCTGGGCCTGGCCACCACCTTCACCCCCCGCGCCCAGGCCAAGAAGACGGCGGCCGCCGCCGCCCCGGCCAACGCCTTCCAAAACGACCTGCTCGGGCTGCTCGACGACGTGCAGAAGAAGATCCTCTCGCTCGAGGACGCCATCCCGCAGGACAAGTTCAAGTGGCGGCCCTCGGCCGGCGTCCGCTCGGTCAGCGAGGCGTTCCTGCACATCGCCTTTGGCAACTACGGCCTCACCAAGGCGGCCACCGGCAAGGCGCCGCCGGCCGAGGTGGGGTTCGACGGCAACATGCAGAAGTGGGACACCCAGACCACCGACAAGGCCGCGATCAAGAAGATCCTCGAGGCCTCGTTCGAACACGTGCGCGCGGCGGTCAAGGACGTCAAGGACGCCGACCTCGACAAGAAGGTGCAGTTCTTCGGCCACGAGATGTCGGAGCGCGCGGTCCTCATGATCATCGTGGGCCACGACAACGAGCACATGGGCCAGGAGGTCGCCTACGCCCGCGCCAACAACGTCGTCCCCCCCTGGAGCATGAAGAAGGCCGAGTAGCGGCCTGCCGGCAGCCCCGACCGCCCGTACGCCGGCGGTCGGGCCGTCTCAGCGCGCGGTCCAGCCGCCGTCGATGAGCAGCGTCGAGCCGGTGATCATCGCGGCCGCCGGCGAGCAGAGGAAGACGACCGCCGCCGCCACGTCGGGCGGCTCGCCGACGCGGCCGAGCGGGATCCGCGCCAGCAGGTCGCGGCGGAAGTCCTCGTTCTCCAGCCACTTCACGGTGCCGGGGGTGCGGATGAAGGTGGGCGCGACGGCGTTGACGTTGATCCCGTGCGCCGCCCACTCGACCGCCAGGCACTTGGTCAGGTGGGCGATGGCCGCCTTGGTCATGCAGTAGACCGACTCCGTGGGCAGCGCCACCACGCCCGCCTGCGAGCCGAGGTTCACGATCCGCCCGCCGCGGCCGGCGGCGATCATCGCCCGGCCGACCGCCTGGCTGGCGAAGAAGGTCCCCTTGAGGTTGACCGCCAGCGTGGCGTCGAAGTCGGCCTCGGTCACCGCCTCGGCCGGGTTGGGCGGCCCGATGCCGGCGTTGTTCACCAGGATGTCGAGGCGGCCGAAGTGGCGCACCGCCTCGGCGACGGCGGCGAAGATCTCGGCGGGGCGGGTGACGTCCATCTGCAGCGGCAGCGCGCGCCGCCCGAGCGCGCGGACGGCGTCGGCCAGGTCGCCGCCGGCGCCAGCGTCGCGGAGCCCCAGCGCCAGGTCGGCGCCGGCGCGGGCCAGGGCCAGGGCGCAGGCGCGGCCGATCCCGCGGGCGGCGCCGGTTACCAGCGCGATCCGCCCGGCGACGTCGAAGGCGGGCGTGGCGTCGGAGGCGTCCGGGGCGCGCGGGTCGTTCATGGGCGGACGTTAGCGGATCGCGCGCGGTTCGTCTCCCGGCGCGAGGTCCCCGGCGCCCGGCAAATGCCGTACAATCGAGGCATCACGACCTCCGTCGGCGACAGCGGTCTGGGAGGGCGACGTCGCGGAGCTCGGCGGCAGCTCGCGGCGCTGCTCGCGCTCGGTCTCGGCGGGCTGGCCCCGGGCGCGCGCGCCGCCGCCCCGTCGCCCGCGCCCTGGGAGAACCGCTTCATGACCGCGCCGCCCGCCGAGGTGCTGGCCGCAGCGGCGGCCGTCAAGGTCCCGGCCGACGCGCCGGTGGTCATCCTGTTCGAGGAGATGGTGCACCGCTACGACGACGCCCGCCGCAGCGAGCACCGGTACCGGCAGGTCTACAAGGTCCTCACCGCGCACGGGATCGAGGGGTGGGATCAGCTCACCGGCGGCTGGGCCCCCTGGTACGAGGAGAAGCCGTCGCTGCGCGCGCGGGTGGTGGCGCCGGGCGGCCACGTCTTCACGCTCGATCCGAAGACCATCGAGACCAGCGGCCTGTCGGGCGGGGACGACGCGCTCTACAGCGACCGGCAGGTGGTGCGGGCGCCGATCCCGGGCGTGGCGGTGGGCGCGGTCGTGGAGGTGGAGATCGCCTGGACCGAGCGGGCGCCGCTGTTCGAGGCGGGGACCACCCACCGTTTTTTCTTCGGCGGCTCGGCACCGGTCGAGAAGGCGCGGCTGGAGATCGACCACCCCGCCGGCGTGCGCGTCGATCACGTGGTCCGCCGGGTCGCGCCGCTCGTGCAGTCGCTGGCGATGACGGACGGGCAGGTGCGCGAGACGTTCGAGAGCGGCCCCTACGCCGCGCTCCCGGAGGAGGTCCCCGGCCAGCCGCCGGAGACGACGCTCCCCGCGTATGTCGCCTACACCACCGGCGCCTCCTGGGGCGCGGTGGCCGCCGCCTACGCCGACATCGTCGACCGCCAGATCGGCAAGCCCGATCTCGGCGTCTATGTGCGCGAGGCCAAGCAGGGGCTCGACCCGCGGCGCGATCGCGACGCCCTGGTGGGGCGCCTCCTGGCGCGCCTGGGCGCCGACGTGAAGTACACCGGGATCGAGTTCGGCGAGGCGTCGATCGTCCCCCGCACGCCCGCCGAGGTGCTCGAGCGCCGGTACGGCGACTGCAAGGACAAGGCGCTGCTCCTGACCGCGCTCCTGCGCGCGGCGGGCATCCCCGCCGAGGTGGCGCTGCTGGAGGCGGGGTTCGGCCCCGACGTCGATCCCGACGTCCCCGGGCTGGGCGGGTTCGACCACGCGATCGTCTACCTCCCCGGGGCGCGGCCGCTCTGGATCGACGCCACCGATCGCTATTCGGCGGTGGGCGAGCTGCCGCTCGCCGATCAGGGGCGGCTGGCGCTGGTGGCGGCGCGGGGGACCAAGGCGCTGCTGCGCACGCCGGTGGCCCCCTCGGCGGTCAACCTGACCCGGGAGGCGCGCGCGATCACCGTCGGCGAGGACGGCAAGGTCAGGGTGGTCGAGGTCTCGACGCTGACCGGGTCGCCGGGGCACGCGATGCGGCTCGACTA
>DASZVW010000420.1:0-5231 GCA_035546895.1 Polyangia bacterium | reverse complement strand
CGGTCCCCGCCTGCCCGGCGTTCCCGCCGCTGCCGCCGCCGTCGGCGGTCATCCCGGCCCCGCCGCCGCCGGCGTCCGGACCGCCCGCGCCGGCCGCCCCGCCACCGCCGCCGTTCCCGATCGCGGTGCTGCCGGGAAGGTTGTCACCGCAGGCCGCGAGACCGACGGTCAGGATGAAGACAGCCAGAGACGACTTGACGACCCCCCAGGTCGGACGGAAATCCATCGGGCCCAGCTTTCGACAGATTTCTGTCAGAACTTGACCCCGGGCGTCAGCACTCATCCGTGACCGTCGGTGAGCCCCCGCCGGCCGGGCGCGCGCGGGCACCGGCTACGACTCGAGCTTCTTGCGCTTCCAGCCGCGCGGCGGGCGCTTCTCGGCCGCGTTCGAGTTGGGCGGCGAGTAGTCGATCCAGCGGTAGCTGGGCGGCGAGCGGACGTCGATGTGGACGAACTTGCTGCGCGGGTAGATCCCGATCCCCATCCCCCCGCGATCGAGCGTCTCCGCGAACGCTTCGATCTTCTTGGGGGTGATCCCCGCGATCCGGATGTCGCTCGCCCGCCCCTTGAAGTGGTTGCTGGTCTGCTTGCGCTGGTTGCGGTAGCCCGAGACGATCTCCAGCGGCTTGCCGCCGAAGTGATCGTAGACGTGCGAGAGCAGCGTCAGGAGCTGCGGGTCCATCGCCTTCTCGGTGTCGGTCCGGCGGCAACGGAGGATGTGGTTCAACTGCTCGAGCGCGTCGAGGTTGTAGGAGCCGTCCGGGTTGTAGATGTTGACCTTGACCGGCGGCTCGTTGGGATTGTTGATGCTGACCATCGCCAGGTTGCCCGACGGGCGCGGCAGCGGGTCGACGCGGAGCTGGTCCTCGGGGACGACGTGCCCGACGAAGCGGCCGTGGCGCCCGCGCTTGTGGCGCCGGTGGTGGGCGCGGGCGGGCTTGGCGACGGGCGCGTCGTCGGCCTCGGCGGCGGCCGCGGGCGCCTCGGACGACGCCGCCTCGGCGGCCTCGTCGTCCGCCTCGGCGTGCGCGCGTGGCGCGAAGGCGATCAGCAGCGCGAAGGCCGCCCCCAGGGCCGTCCGGCGAAGCATGGACGATCAGACTCGTCCAAATTTCGCGATCTGGTCAACGAAAAAAACCTTGACCAGTAGGCCGAACACCTACCTTGGCGCCACTCGCCCTACCCGCGCTGCGGCGCCGGGACGTGACTGGGGACGTGCAGGAGGTCGACGGCCAGCCGCTCGGCGACGCTGAAGATCCGCTCGTCCCGGTAGAACTCGCCGTAGACGATGCGGCGGATCCCGGCGTTGGCGATCTGCTTGAAGCAGTTCCAGCACGGGCTGGCGGTCACGTAGATCGTCCCGCCGTCGATCACCACGCCGTTCTTGGCGGCCTGGATGATGGCGTTCGCCTCGGCGTGGATGGTGGCGACGCAGTGGTCGTTCTCCATCATGTGCCCGGCGTCGGTGCAGTGGGGCATGCCGCGGATCGACCCGTTGTAACCGGTGGAGAGGATCGTCCGGTCGCGCACGATGACGGCGCCGACGAACTTGCGCGGGCAGGTCGACCGCGAGGCCACCACCTGCGCGATGTTCATGAAGTACTGGTCCCACGGCACCCGCTCGTCCATGCGTCGGTTTTAACACGCGGGGCCCGGGGCAAGACTTGAGGAATTCCTTTGGTAGTATGCGCGCTCCCGTGGACTGGAAAGCGACCCTCAACCTCCCCAAGACCGACTTCCCGATGCGCGCCGATCTGGCGCGGCGCGAGCCCGAGTGGCTGGCCCGCTGGGCGCGCGACAAACAGTACGAGCGGATCCTCGAGGCGCGCCGGGCGGCCGGCGCGCCGTCGTTCGTGCTCCACGACGGGCCGCCCTACGCGACCGGCGCCATCCACTACGGGACGGTGCTCAACAAGGTGCTCAAGGACATCGTGGTCCGCTCGCAGCTCCTGATGGGCAAGCGGGCGGAGTTCCGCCCCGGCTGGGATTGCCACGGGCTGCCGATCGAGCAGCAGGTGGAGAAAGAGCTGGGGCCCAAGGCGCGCGAGCTCGGCGCCACCGAGCTCCGCGCCCACTGCGAGCGCCACGCGCTCAAGTTCGTGGACATCATGCGCACCGAGTTCAAGCGGCTCGGCTGCCTGGGCGACTGGGACCACCCCTACCTGACGCTGTCGAAGGACTACGAGGCGGCGATCGCGCGCCAGCTGGCCGGGTTCGCGCGCGCCGGCCTCGTCTACCGCGACAAGAAGCCGGTCCACTGGTGCCTCACCCATCGCACGGCGCTGGCCGAGGCGGAGGTGGAGTACGAGGACCACGCCTCGCCGTCGATCTACGTGCGCTTCCCGGTGGTGGGCGATCTCGGCCAGGCTGACCCGCGGCTCGAGGGGAAGAAGGCGGCGTTCGTCATCTGGACGACGACGCCTTGGACGCTGCCGGCGAACCTGGCGGTGGTCGCCAACCCGGAGCTCGAGTACGTGGCAATCCCGCGCGACGGCGAGGTCCTGCTCGTCGCCGCCGGGCGCGCGGAGGCGTTCCTGGCCGAGACGGGGATCGCCGCGCCCCGGGACACCTGGATCCCGATCTCGCGCGCGGGGCTGGAGGCGCTGGAGGGGACGCGCTACACGCCGCCCTTCCCGCGGCCGAACGGCGACCCCGACAAGGACTACCGGCTCTGGTTCGCGCGCCACGCGACGCTGGAGGCGGGCACCGGCCTCGTCCACACCGCGCCGGGCCACGGCGCCGAGGACTACCTGGTGGGGCGCGACCACGGGCTCCAGATCTTCGCCCCCGTCGATGAGGAGGGGCGCTTCACCGCCGAGGTGACGCTGGGCGAGCTCGACCGCGCGCGGGTGTTCGACGCCAACCCCAAGATCGTCGAGGGGCTGGCGGCGCGGGGGCTGCTGCTCAACAAGCCCGGCGAGACGATCCGCCACCAGTACCCCTGCTGCTGGCGCTGCAAGAACCCGATCATCTTCCGGGCCACGCTGCAGTGGTTCGCGCGGCTGGGCGCCGCCGAGGATGAGGCGTCGCTGCGCCACCGCGCGCTGGCGGAGATCGGGCGCACCCAGTGGATCCCGGCCTGGGGGGAGAACCGCATCCGCGGCATGATCGAGGCCCGCCCCGACTGGTGCCTGTCGCGCCAGCGCGTCTGGGGGGTGCCGATCCCGGCCTTTCGCTGCACGAATTGCCGGAATGACCTGCTCGAAGCCTCGGTTATCGACCACGTGGCCGAGATCTTCGCGCGGGAGGGATCGTCCGCTTGGTTCGCGCGGCCGGCGCGGGAGCTGTTGCCGGCGCCGGCGCCCGCCTGTCCGTGCGGGAAGGGCGAGTGGGAGAAGCAGAATGACATCGTCGACGTCTGGTTCGAGTCGGGGGTGTCGTGGGCGGCGGTGGCCGACGGCAAGCTGGTCCCCGAGGGGGAGAAGGTCGACCTCGTCCTCGAGGGGGCCGATCAGCACCGTGGCTGGTTCCACTCCTCGCTGCTGGTCTCCACCGCCACCCGCAGCAAGGCCCCCTACAAGGCGGTGCTGACGCACAGCTGGGTGCTCGACGAGCGCGGCAAGGTCTACTCGAAGTCGGAGATCGCCAAGGCGCGCGCGGCGGGCGCCAAGGTCGACTACGTCGACCCGGCGGTGCGGATGGAGAAGAGCGGCGCCGAGCTGCTGCGCCTGTGGACGGCGTCGGGCGACTACCAGAGCGACGTGGTCTTCTCGGAGGCGATCCTCAACCAGCTCTCCGAGTCGTACCGCAAGATCCGCAACACCTGCCGCTACCTGCTCTCGAACCTCTACGACTTCGTCCCCGCGCGCGACCGGCTCGACGACGACAGGCTGCGCGAGCTCGACCTGCTGGCGCTGGGCCTGCTGCGCGAGCGCGACCATCAGGTCTTCGAGGCCTACCGGCGCTACGCCTTCCACGAGGTGGTGCGCCTCATCAACGACTACGCGATCGCCTTCTCCGCCGAGTACGCCGACCCGGTGAAGGACGTCCTCTACTGCGAGGCGCCCGGCTCGGCGGCGCGCCGGAGCGTGCAGACCGCGTTCTACGAGACCGTCCGGACGCTGGCCACCTGGATGGCGCCCATCCTCTGCTTCACCGCCCAGGACGTGGCCGACGAGCTCGGGCGCGTGACCGGCGAGCCGTTCGACGTCCACGCCGGCGTCCGCGAGGAGATCTATCCGCCCGGCAAGGCGCCGGCGAACCCCAACAAGCGCTGGCTGGAGGAGATCCGGCCGCGGCGCGAGGCGATCCTGCGGCCGCTGGAGAAGTTCCGCGCCGAGGGGCACAAGTCGCTGGAGGCGCGCGTGCGGGTCACGCCGACCGCCGCCGAGCGGCCCCACTGGCAGTGGAACCTCGAGCACCTGACCGAGCTCTGCGTGGTGTCGAAGATCGCGCTCGACGCCGCCGACGCGCCCGCCGGGGCCGAGACCGCCATCGCCGTCGACGAGGCGCCGGGGCCGACCTGCCCGCGCTGCTGGCGGCGGACCGGCGATCCGGCCACGCCCGGCGCGCCCGATCCGCACCTCTGCCGGCGCTGCGCCGGCGCCCTCGCCGCCAGGAGCAGCTCATGACGCCCGCGCGCCGCAAGTACCTCCTCTTCACGGTGTTCCTGGCGCTCAGCCTGGCGCTCGATCAGTGGACCAAGGGGCTGGCGCGCGAGGTGCTGCGCCCGCGCGGGCCGTTCAACCCCAAGGTGATCATCCCCGGCTACTTCGATCTCCGCTACGCGGAGAACCCGGGCGTCGCCTTCAGCATGCTGCAGGAGCTGCCGTCGGGCCGGGTGCTGCTCACGCTGCTGGCGGTGGCGGCCTTCGCGCTGGTCATCGTCTATCTCCGGCGGACGCCGCTCGGGAACGGGCGGCTGCACGTCGCGCTCGGGCTGGTGGGCGGCGGCGCCATCGGGAACCTCATCGACCGCGCGCTCTACGGCAAGGTCACCGACTTCATCGTCTGGAAGAAGGGGATCCACGAGTGGCCGGCCTTCAACGTCGCCGACGCCGCGCTCTGCGTGGGCGTCGGGCTCATGCTGCTGGACATGCTCATCGCCTGGCGGCACGAGCGCGCCACGGCGTGAGGTGACCGAACGGGAGCTGCCGTGCACCCGGTGCTCTTCACGCTCCCCTTCGGCCGGCGCGAGATCGCGCTGCACAGCTACGGGATCCTGATCGCGGTCGGGCTGGCGCTCGGCATCTGGCTGGCCCACCGCGAAGGGGTGCGGCGGGGGCTCTACG
>DASZVW010000419.1:0-8575 GCA_035546895.1 Polyangia bacterium | reverse complement strand
TACCGCGAGCTCGATCGCCACACGCTCGCCGACCTGCTCGAGAACCGCCCCACGCTGGTGCGCCTGCTGGCCCCGCGCGCGGCGCGCCCGCGCACCTGACCATGCTCGCCTACGTCGTCTGCGTCGCGCTCCACATCGCGGCCGCGGCGGCTTGGGTGGGCGGCATGCTCTTCTTCGCCGTGGTCGCCGTCCCGGCGTTGCGCCGCCCGGAGGTGGCGGGCGCCCGTCCGGCGCTGTTGGCCGCGCTCGGCCCGCGCTTCCGCGCCTACGGCTGGCTCGCGGTCGCGACGCTGGTGGTGACCGGCCTCCTCAACCTGCGGTTCCGCGGCATCGGCTGGGCGCTGCTCGCCGACCGGCGCTTCTGGGCGACCGGCTTCGGGCACACGCTGTCGATCAAGCTGGCGTTCGTCGCCACGGCATTGCTCGGCTCGGGGCTGCACGAGCTGGCGGCGCGCCGCGGGCACGCCGGCCGCCTCGCCGCCTGGACGGGCCGGCTGGTGTTCCTCGCCTCGCTGGCGGTGGTCTTCCTGGCGGTGGCGCTGGTGCGCGGCTACTGGTTTTGACCAGGACCACCTCTCGTCCACATTCGAACGTTGTCCGGTCGAGCGCGTGGGAAAGCCGAACAAAGGGTGCTATGAATTTTTGGTGGGCCTCACATACGTGACGGTGACACCTGCCGCGCCCGGAAACGGTGTGGGCCGGTATGCGGCGGAGTTCCTGGTGGACACAGGAGCTACCGACACCTTTGCGCCTGCGGGAAAACTGCGTGAGGCAGGCATCCGTCCGGCTGGAAAGACTGCGTACGAGCTCGCGAACGGCGCCGTGGTCGAGTACGAGTTCGGGTTGGCCCAGATCGAGTTCATGGGGGAGATCACCGCCGGTCGGGTCATTTTCGGACCGGAGGGCGCCGAGCCGCTCCTGGGGGTCACCGCACTGGAGTCGGTGGGGATCTTGGTCGACCCGGCGCACAAGACGCTGAAGCGGCTTCCGGCGATACCGTTGAAGTAGCTCCAGACGCGGTTGCGGGGATCACCCGGCGTTGCGGAGGCCGGCGGCGATGCCGAGGATCGACATCATGAGCGCGCGCTCGAGGCGCGGGCGCTCGGGGGCCTCGGCGGGGGCGGCGCGGTAACGGGCCAGGAGCTCGATCTGGAGCTGGCTGATCGGATCGATGTAGGGGTCGCGCAGCTCGATCTGGCGCGCCAGCACCGGGTGGCGCGCCAGGAGCGGCGACTCGAAGGTCTCCTCCAGCGCGGCGCGGGCGCGCGCGTGGGCGTCGGCCAGCAGCGGGAAGAAGCGGCCGGCCAGCGCGGGGTCGCAGAGGCGTAGGTAGCCGCGCGTCACCTCCGGGTCCCCCTTGCCGAGCGCGGTGGCGGCGCTGTCGAGCGTGGAGGCGAAGAAGGGCCAGCGCTGGAACAGCGTGCGCCGCAGCGCCAGCGGGATGGTGGCCAGCCCCTCGGCGACGCCGAAGAACGCCGGCAGCGGCAGCCGCACCTGCGTCCAGGACATCACCCAGGGGATGGCGCGCAGGTCGGTGATCTCGCGGACCCGGCCCGACCGGTAGACGGGGCGGCTGGCGATCTGCAGGACGCCGATCTCGCGGATGGGCGTCAGCTGCTCGTAGAACTCGAAGAACCCCGGCATGACGAACAGCGCCCGGTAAGCGGCGGCCGAGGCGCGCGACGCCTGCTCGAGCGCCTCGCGCCAGGCCGGATCGAGCGGCGCGCCGTCGTCGCGCAGGTCGCGCGCCGCCGCCTGCCCGAGGTGATAGAGGAGCTGCTCGAGGTTGCGGTGGGCGAGGTCGGCCTGGCTGTAGCGATCGGCCAGCGCCTCGCCCTGCTCGGTCAGGCGCAGGCGCGCGCCGACGGTGCCGGGCGGCAGGCTGGCGATGGCGCGGCCGGCGCTGCCGCCGCCGCGCGCGGTGGAGGTGCCGCGCCCGTGGAAGAACCAGACCTTGACGTCGAAGGGGCGCGCCGCCGCTGTGATGGTCTCCTGCGCCTTGTAGAGCGCCCAGTTGGCCGCCAGAAAGCCGGCGTCCTTGTTGGAGTCGGAGTAGCCGATCATCACCTCCAGGCCGCGGCGCCCGCGCACGTGGGCCAGGAACAGCGGGTTGTCGAGCAGGCGGGTGACGGTGGCGCCGGCCCCCTCGAGATCGGCCAGCGTCTCGAACAGCGGTACCACGTCGAAGGGCAGCGCCTCGTGCGGCCGGTAGAGGCCGACCTCGCGCGCCAGCACCATCACCTCCAGCAGGTCCGAGGGCGCGTGGGTCATGCTGACCACGTAGGCGCCGCGCGCGCGCCAGGCCCGCAGCGCGCCCAGCGCCACCTCGAGGGCGGGCGTCGCCGGCTGGTGGCCGACGGGGGCGAGCGGGCGGGCCGAGGCGAGCTCGCGGGTCAGCAGCGCCTCGCGCGCGGCGTGGTCGAGCGCCTGGTAGTCGTCCGAGACGCCGCCCACCTTCAGGAGCTCGGCGACGGCGGCGGCGTGCGCGCGCGACTCCTCGCGCACGTCGAGCGTCACCAGATCGAGCCCGAAGACCTGCGCGCGCAGCTCGAGCGGCCGCACCTCGGTCGCCGCCGCGGAGCCGAGGCCGATCTTGCGCAGCCCGCCGGCGATCGTCTTCAGGTCGGCCAGGAACTCGCGCGCCTCCCGGTAGCGGGGCCGCTCGCCGTCGCCCTCGGCCGCGCGCAGCTTCTGCGCCATCCCCAGGCAGAGGCAGCGGAGCGGCTCGTTGGCCAGCGCGGCGGGGATCTCCAGCCCCGCCAGTGCCTCGGCGATCCGTTCCGCCAGCCCCTCGGGGAAGCTCACCTGCTGCTCGGACAGCGAGAGCACGCGCGCCAGCCGCGAGACCTCGCCCGCGTAGAGCGGCAGCACCTCGCCGCGGGCGAAGCGCTGCGCCCAGGCGGTCACCGCCGGCAGCACCTTGGGGTTGCCGTCGCGATCGCCGCCGATCCAGCTCCGGAACACCACCGGCGGCGGCAGCGACGGGCGGCGGCCGTAGTGGGCCTCCACGGCGTGCTCCAGCTCGCCGACCAGGCGCGGGATGACCGACCAGAGGACCGTCGGCAGGTAGACGAGGCCGCCGCGCGCCTCGTCCTCGACGCTGGGGCGCGCGTTGTGCAGCTCGGAGGTCCCCCAGAGCAGCGCCACCCGCGCCTCCAGGTTCGCGCGCGCGTCGCGGTCGCCGGCGCGCAGCCGGTCGAGGCTGGCGGCGATGTCGGCCAGGTGGCCGCGCACCGTCCAGCGCCGCGTCTCCGTCGGGTGGGCGGTGAAGGTGAGGTGCAGGCGCAGGCCGCCCAGGAGCTGGACCGCCTCTTCATAATTGAAGCCCTGCTGCTTGAGCGAGCCGACCAGCGCCAGCAGCGACTCGCGGCGCGGCGCCTCGGCGGTGCTGGCGGCGTCGCGGGCGGCGTTCACCCGCATGCGGTGGCGCTCCTCGGCGGTGTTGGCCAGGTGCAGGTAGACCGAGAAGGCGCGCACCAGCCCCTCGGCGTCCTCGAGCGAGAGCGCCGCCACCAGCTCGCGCCAGCGCTGCGCGGTCGCCGCGCCGCCGCCGCGGCGGGCCTCCTTGGTGAGCGCGCGGACGGCCTCCTCGTGCGCGTAGAGCGCGTCGCCCGACAGCGTCCGGATGGCGTCGCCGAGCGCGCGCCCGAGCTCGTTCACCTCGCCGCGCAGGATCGCGAACCAGGCCTCGGGGGTCCGCGCCGGCTCGCTCATCCCCTTCACATGGCACGAACGCGCCGTGGAGACCAGCGCCCGCTTGTTAATTCGAGGTCAACCCGAGGCCGGCAGCCGCCGCCAGACCGTCCCCTCGTGCCGGGGCGGGAAGCGCGCCGGGTGGAGCATCTCGGCCAGGATCTCCGGCGTGTCGAACAGCATCGGCCCCGAGCGGTTGAAGTAGAAGTTCCCGTCGGCGGCGAAGGCGCGCCCGGCCTTGACCGCGGGGAGCTCGCGCCAGCCCGCCGTCTCCGTCAGCGCCGGCAGCTCCGCCAGCGTGCGCGCCAGATCGAACCCGCAGGGGGCGACGATGATGACCTCGGGATCGGCGGCGCGCAGCGCCTCGAACGGCGTGGTGGTCGAGTGCGCGCCCGCCTCGCCGAGCACGCAGGCGCCGCCGGCGATCTCCACCAGCTCGGGCCCCCAGTTCCCCATCGCGAACAGCGGCGCGATCCACTCCAGGCAGGCGACGCGCGGGCGCGCGAGGGGCCGGGTGGCGGCCGCCAGCCCGTCGAGGCGCGCGCGGATGCCGGCGACCAGCGCTCGTCCCGCCTCGGCCGCGCCCAGCACCTCGGCGACGCGCGCGAACCCCTCGAGGATCCCGTCGACCGTGCCGGCCGCCAGCGCCACCACCTGCCGGCGGTCCAGCCGGGCGCCCGGGCCATGGGCCAAGTCGCCGGGGCTGACGGCGCAGACCTCGCAGTGGGTCTGGGTGATGATGAAGTCCGGCGCCAGCGCGGCGAGCTGCGCCTCGTCGACCGCGTAGAGCGGCAGCCCGGCGTGGAGCCGCGCGCGCACCCGGGCGTCGATCTCGGCGCTGGTGCCGTGGGCGTCGAACGCCGGGTGGCTGAGGACCGGCAGCCGCTTCACCCAGGCCGGGTGATCGCACTCGTGCGAGCGCCCGACCAGGCTGTCGCCGAGGCCCAGCGCCGCCACCAGCTCGGTCCCGCTCGCCAGCAAGGAGACGATCTTCATGGCAGCAGATCCGCGAACACGAAGCCGTCGCGGGCCACCACCTCGCCGGCGCGGACGGCGATCGGGCGGCGGAACATCGAGCCCGCGTAGGCGAAGGTGTGGAACTCGCCGCGCTCGCCGCAGGGGTCGACGGCCGGCGGCAGCTCGGCGAGCAGGGCGGCGTCGAAGTCGCGGCCGGCGAAGCGGGCGTCGAGGGCCCGGGGGTCGACGCAGGTCAGGCGGGCGCGCAGGCCGGCCTCGACCATCCGCCGCGCCAGCGCGCCGGTCGGCGTCCCCCACAGCGGAAACAGCGGCTGGACGCCGGTCGGCGCCAGGCGTTCTTCGCGGTAGCGGCGGACGTCCTCGAGGAAGAGATCACCGAAGGCGACGTGGGTGACGCCGTCGGCGCGGGCGCGCGCCATCGCGGCCGCCATGGCCGCCTCGTACTCGGCGTTGCTGCAGGGCCAGGGGATCGGCACTGGCTGCAGCGGCAGGCCGGCGGCCTCGGCCTGCGCGCGCAGGAGCTCGCTCCGCACCGCGTGCATCGCTACCCGATCGAACGCCTGGTTGATGGTGGTCAGCAGGCCCACCACCTCGACCTCGTTCTGTTCGCGCAGGACGTGCAGCGACCAGGCGCTGTCCTTCCCGCTGCTCCAGGCGAGGAGCGCCTTCGGTTTGTCGGCCACGCGCGCATCCTAGTCCCTCCGGCCACCCGGCGGGGAGGGGTCAGCGCGGGGGGAGGCGCCCGTCGAGCGCGAACACGATCGCCAGCAGCACCGCCTCGCGGTCGCGGAAGATCCGGTCGGTCGAGAAGCGGAGGACGGCGATCCCGCGCGCCTCGATGAACCGCGCGCGGCCGGCGTCGTCTATCGCCGCGCGGGGCGCGCGGCGGCGCCGGCCGGCGAGCTCGACGGCCAGCCGGCGCGCGGGACAGAAGAAATCGAGGACGAACGGCCCGCAGGGGTGGCGCCGCCGGAACTCGAACCCGGCCAGCCGCCGGCCGCGCAGGTGCGTCCAGAGAGCGGCCTCGGCTTCGCTGGCGCGACGACCGCGGGCGCGGCGGCGGGGGAGGGCGGCGGGCATGCGGCGTTGTCGGCCGCCTGGGCGCGCCGGTTGCCCGGCGCCGGCTCGGCGCTAGATTTCGCGGATGCCCGACGCCCCCGCCTGCAAGGCCAACATCTCCCCCGCCGGACGCCGCCGCCGCCTGCGCTTCGGGACCCAGTGGCTGGTGGTGTCGGTCGCGCTGCTGGTGGTGCTGGTCTTCGTCCGCGTCCCCTGGTACGGCGGCCTGCTCCTGTTCGTCCCGGCCGCGCTGTCGGCGGTCGGCGTGCTGCAAGCGCGGCGCAACACCTGCGTCATGCGCGCCAAGGAGGGGACCTTCGAGCACGACGACTTCTCGACCACCAAGGCGGCCGTCGAGGAGGTGGCCGCCAGCCGGGCGATGGCGGCCACCATCAACCGCGACACGCTGCTGGTCGGCCTCCTGGGCGCGGCGGTCGGCGTGGCGGTCGCCGTGCTCGCCCACCGGGGGTAGGCGGTCGTCGGCTAGAACCGCGGCCGGCCGCCGTCGCGGTTGAAGGTCTCGACGCTGACCAGCACCCGCCACTCGGGCGCGCCGAAGTCCTGGTGGAGGCCGCCGCCGGCGCCGACCCGGAGCCGGAGCTGCCGCCCGCGCGGCGCCGTCCCCTCGAGGCGGGCGGCGAGCAGCCCCTCGAGCGCGGTGGTGGTGCCGCCGAACGGCGAATGGAACGCGGTGGCCCCGTAGAGCTCGGGGCCGAGGATGACCGTCAGGGCGCCGTCGCGGAGATCGCCGAGGGTGGCCCCCGCCGCGCCGCCGAACAGCAGCTCGCTTCCCTGCGGGCTGCCGGGGACGGAGGCCTCGTCGAGCGGCCGGATGTGCACGCCGAGCTGGCCGGCGTAGCGGTAGCGGCCGAGGTCGCCGGCCACCAGGGCGCGGATCATGCCGCGGAACGTCTTGTCGGTGTCGTAGTCGCTCCGCTCGCCGTTGGGGGCGATGAGCTCCGCCGAGAGGCCCAGGCGGAGCGGGCCGCCCGGCGCGCCGTAGAGCCGCCCCTCGACGCCGAGGCGCGGGTCGGCGAGCGTGTCGGGATTCGAGCCGAGCGTCAGGTGCGGGGCCGCGTACATCGCGCCGCCGATGGTGCCGCTCTCGCCGGCGAGGTAGAGCGGCAGGCGCAGGTCGAGGTAGACACGCCAGCGGTCGTAGGTGGCGGCGAAGCCGAAGTCGCCCAGCGCTTCGCTGGAGACCACGGCCAGCGACTGGAAGCCGTCCTCGAGCCGCAGCGGGTCGCGCGCGTAGCCGAGCGTCAGCGCCAGCGCGCCGCCCAGGCCCCCCCACATGTCGAGGTCGTCCATCACGAACCAGCCGGCGCCGGCCGGCGACGGCGAGAAGCGATCGAGCGCGAACCCCTGCGCCTGCTGCGCCGCCGCCCGCGCCGCGGGAGCGGTCAGCGCCGCCACCAGGGCGAGGCCGAGCAGGCGGCGCCGGCTAGAACTCGACATGGACCCTCGCGCCGTAGATGTCGACCGGGCCGCGGTCGGCGTTGAAGCCCGGGTTCCAGAGGTGCTGGTAGTCGCCGGTCAGCCAGATCGCCTTCACGAGGTTGAAGCTGTAGAAGACCTCGACGATCCCCTCGCCGGCTTGGCGGAGGGCGCCGTCGCCGATGAAGCCGTCCTCGCCCCCCATCGCCAGGTAGGCGGCATGGGAGGCCGAGATCCAGCTCATGCCGAACCCGGCGCCCGTGACGTCGAATGGCCGCCGCCACAGCGTCCCCTTGGCCACCGCGCCGATGGAGAGCGAGCGGTCGGCCGGGTTGTAGGCGTCGACCTCGGTCCGGCCGTCGGAGTACATGGCCCGCAGGAAGACGCCGACGTCGGGCGCCACGTACTGCTCGACGCTGATCCCGGCCCCCAGCTTGGTGTTCGGTTGCCGCACCCAGCAGAGATCGGGCGCCGTCGCGTTCCCGGGGCCGACGGCCGGGTTGTTGTAGTTGTAGAGGCCGGCCGGGCCACAAGCGGCCGAGTTCTTGCTCGGGTCGGCCTGGAACGCCGCGATGGCGTCGGCGAAGCTGCCGGTGTCGACGCGGTTGCGGTAGCCGACCACGCGCACCGCGCCCGCCCGCCCGAACAGGCGGTGGTCGTGCTCGAGCTCCAGCTCGTCGCCGTAGAACTTCCAGAGCCGGAAGTCGATCGGGAGCCCGTTGGGATCCTTCGGCGGCGTGATGCGGCCGATCCGCACCGCCCAGTCGTCCCAGTAGAGCTCGGCGGTGCCGCCCCAGGAGTACCCGCGCGCGTCCGAGGGGAAGTCCCACGAGGCGTAGGTCATGAACGCCATGTTGAGGAAGGTCTGGCGCGGGTCCCAGGAGACCGAGTTCTTGTCGAACACGTCTAGGATCGAGAAGTTGCCGGCCGTCAGCACCAGCCGCCGCGAGGTGACGGTGGTGGCGAGCTGCATCGGGTCCGAGGTCTTCACCACCGGGTCGCCGCCGAGGTCGAACGTCTGCCGGAGGTAGGCGCGCGAGCGATAGAGCTGCGGCGTCGTCGAGCCCTGCTTCTGCAGCTCGAAGTTCTGGATGGCGCCCCCGATCCCGTGCAGGTTGGAGAGCGGCCGCTCCGAGATCACCTCCGGGACCAGGTAGGCCTCGCCCCCCGGCCAGAGGTGGGCGCCGAAGAAGAGCGTGAAGCTGCCGGTGAAGCTGCGCTCGGCGCCGGGCTGGAGCGAGTTCTGGGTGCCGCCGAGGTCGGTGTAGGGGGCGGAGAACGGGCGCTTCCAGCTCGAGATGTAGGTGAACTGGCCGTAGATGTTCCAGCGCTCGTCGTCGATGTCGTGCACGCCGGCGTGCGAGAGCACGTTCATGACGTCGAAGGCCGCGTCCTCGTGCTCGGCGGG
>DASZVW010000418.1:0-2999 GCA_035546895.1 Polyangia bacterium | reverse complement strand
GCGGCGGCCAGCGCCTCGGGCGCCGGGGCCGGATACGGTCGTTCGGCGACTGGGGCGTGCGCGCAGCCGGCCCCGGCGAGCGCCAGCACGAGCGCCGCCGCGCCGCGCGCGCGCCGCCGGGTCATCGGCCCGCCGCGCTCTTGGCGTCGAGCGTCCGCAGCTTCTCGCCCAGCTCGCGCGCCACCCGATCGCTGGGCGAGAGGGTGAGCGCCCGCTTGTAGGTGGCCAGCGCCCGCTCGCGCTCGTGGCGCTGGGCGTAGAGATCGCCGAGGTGGCCCAGGATCTCCGGATCGGCCGGCTCGAGGCGCCCGGCCTGCTCGAGGAAGCTGTCGGCGCGCGCCAGATCGCCGGAGCGGAAGTAGGCCCACCCGAGGCTGTCGACGATGCCGCCGGTCCCCGGCGAGAGCGCCATCGCCGCCTGCAGGCGCTTCACCGCGCGCGGCAGGTCCTGCCCGTGATCGGCCGCCACGAAGCCGGCGAAGTTCAGCGCCTCCACGTTGCGCGGCTCGCGCTTCAGGATCTCCGCGGCGCGGTCGATCGCCTTCTGCCAGTCGCCGCGCCGATCGTCGACCGCCGCGCGCTCGAGGATCAGCCGGTCCTCGAGCTGGGTGTCGCCGGGCTTGGCCGCCAGCGCGTCGTCGAGGACGCGCGCCGCCCGCGCGGCGTCGCCCCGCTTCTCCTCGAGCTGGCTGCGCGCGAAGGCGAGCTCGACCTTGTGCGCGTCGTCGCTGGCCGCGCCCGCCACGGCGTCGATCGCCCGCCCGGCCTCGTCGAGCTTCCCCTTGTCGCGCAGGAGCTCGGCGGCCCGCAGGCCCGCCTCGAAGAAGAGCGGATCTCCCTTGGCGACGCCGCGGAAGCTCTTGAGGGCGCCGGCCTGATCGTCCTTCGCCGCCAGCGCGGCGCCGATCATGATCGCCGCCCGCCCCGGGCTGGCCCCCAGCTTGCGGGCCCGCTCGGCGAAGGCCAGCGCGCGATCGGGGCGCTTCACCGTCCGCTCCAGCGCCGCCGCCTGCTCGAGCGCGTCGACGTCGGGGACGTCGGCGTTCAGGCGATCGGCCAGGTCCTGCGCCGGGCCCAGCTCGCCCCGCAGCACCAGCCAGCCGGCGAACGCAGTGGCGATCTCCAGCGGGGCGTCGGCCCGATCGATCGCGGCGGCGAAGCCCTCCTTGGCCTCCTTGTCCTGCCCGCCCGCGATCTCCAGCTCGGCCAGCAGGATCCGCGCCTCCACGTCGGCCGGCTCGGCGTCGAGCGCCGCCCCCAGCGCGGCGGTCGCCTCGGCGCGGGCGTCCATCGTCCAGGCCAGCGCCGCCAGCTGCACCCGCCCGCGCTGCGTCTCCGGCGCCGCCTGCACCAGCCGCCGCACCGTCTCCAGCGCCGCCGGGAGATCGAGCGTGCCGATCTGCGCGTCGGCCAGCTCGAGGTGCGTGGTCTCGATCTCCTCGGCGTCCTCGTCGGCCAGCGCCAGCCGCGCCGCCTCGGCGAGCGCCGGGATCGGATCGCCGCCCGCCTGGCGGCTCGACGCCGCGGCGCGCGCCTCCGCCAGGTGCGCCTGGGCCAGGTACCCCGCCACCGTCGGCGCGCTGGCCAGCGACTGCGTGACGGCGTCGCCGGCGTCGTCGGGGCGGCCGAGCCGGATGAACAGCTCGGCCAGCTCGGCGCGCACCTCGGCGGCGTCGGGATCGAGCGCCAGCCCGCGCTGCAGCTCGTCGGCCGCCTCCTGCCAGCGCTGGTCCTCTTCATAGAGGTAGGCGCGGGCGACGTGCTCGTAGGCCCCCGGGCTCACCGCGCGCGTCTCGATGACCCGTCCGTTCACGATCCGGGTGATCGGCTGCGGCGCCGTGGCGCAGCCCGCGCCCATCGCGAGAAGAGCAAGCGCGCCGAGGCGCGCGGCGGTCGGCCGGGTCGTCACAGCGGTATGTTCCCGTGCTTCTTGGGCGGATTGGCGTCGCGCTTGTTGCCCAGCGCGCCGAGCGCGCGGCACAGCCGTCCGCGCGTCTCGCGCGGGCGGATCACCTCGTCGACGTAGCCGAGCGCGGCGGCGGTGTAGGGGTTGGCCAGCTTCTCCCGGTACTCGGCCAGGTAGCGCGCGCGGGCGGCCTCGGGATCGGCGGCCTTGGCCAGCTCCTCGCGGAACACGATGTTGACCGCCGCCTCCGGCCCCATCACCGCGATCTCCGCCGACGGGTAGGCGAACGAGAGGTCGCCGCGGATGTGCTTGGAGGACATGACGTCGTAAGCGCCGCCGTAGGCCTTGCGGGTGATGACCGTCAGCTTGGGGACCGTCGCCTCGGCGAAGGCGTAGAGCAGCTTGGCGCCGTGGCGGATGATCCCGCCCCACTCCTGCGCGGTGCCCGGGAGGAAGCCGGGGACGTCGACGAACGTCACCAGCGGCAGGTTGAAGCAGTCGCAGAAGCGGACGAAGCGCGCCGCCTTCACCGAGGCGTCGATGTCCAGGCAGCCGGCCAGGTGCGCCGGCTGGTTGGCCACCAGGCCGACCGGCCGCCCCTCGAGCCGCCCGAAGGCGACGATGACGTTGCGGGCGTGATCGGGCTGGATCTCGAACAGCGCGCCGTCGTCGACCACGCGCGAGAGCAGCGCGTGCATGTCGTACGGCTTGGCCGGGTCGAGCGGCACCAGCTCGTCGAGCGCCGGGTCGGCGCGGTCGGCGCGGTCGCGGGTCGGCAGCCGCGGCGGGTCCTCGCGGTTGTTCTGGGGCAGGAAGGCGAGCAACGTCCGCAACCCCTCGAGGAGCGACGGCTCGTCGGGGAAGGCGCGGTGGGCGACGCCCGAGCGGACGTGGGCGGCGGCGCCCCCCAGCTCCTCCTTGGTCACCGTCTCGTGGGTGACGGCGCGGATGACGTCGGGGCCGGTGATGAACATGTGGCTCGACGACTCGACCATGAACACGAAGTCGGTGATGGCCGGCGAGTAGATGGCGCCGCCCGCGCAGGGGCCGAGCACGCCCGACAGCTGCGGCACCACCCCCGAGGCCAGCGTGT
>DASZVW010000417.1:0-23853 GCA_035546895.1 Polyangia bacterium | reverse complement strand
TGGTCCGCGCGTAGACCAGGTTCGGCGCGTGGACAGTGTCGGGGTGGACGACGAGGCCGTTCACGTCACCCATCCCCTGGAGGTTCACGTTGCGCCAGGTCCACGGTCCGGCGGCGGCGGCATCGCGCGCGCTCGGGGTCGAGCCTCCGCACGCCGCCGCCAGGATCGACAGCACGAAGGTCCCGGCGAGAGGCCGCGTCGGATTCATCGAGAGCCGCTTCGGCACGAGCCGTCGACTTGTGACCATCATGCCCTGTTAGAGTTCCCAGGGAGGTTTGGCTGCTCACGATTCGAAGCGCCGATCAGCGGACATCCAGCTCGTCGAGGTAGACCCGCGCGCTCCAGACGCGGTCCTGTCCCTCGACCCAGATGGAGATCCCCAGCTCGTCGACCGCATCGACCGTCACCTCGCCCCCTTCCCAGGCGCGATTTTCTGCGCCGTAGGTGTGGCGCAGGTCCATCCACCCGCGCGGTGATTGCCAGCCGAGCCATGGCCCCTGCACTTTCTTGCCGTGCGATCGGACGTAAATTCCGGCGCCGAAGTGCAGCCTGGGGTCCGCGTCCACCAGGAGGTGTGCCCGTATCGTCTTGCCAGTCAGGTCGAGCGGGCGAGCGAGCTTGAGGACGATGTGGCCGCGCTGGAACGGCAGCAGGTTCCGGTCGTCGCGCGGCCCCTCCATCGTGAACTCGACCTCGGCCGCCAGGGATCCGCCGCCGCACCACGATCGTTCCCGATCGGTCTCCAGGCGTCGGACCGCCTGCAGCGGCTGGAATCCCTGGACGCCGTCGTCGAAGCTCCAGGTGGCTTGCGGGCCGGTACATTCGGCTCCGCCCGCGTCGAGCAGGGGCGAGCGATGATCGGGGAGAGCCGGGGCGGGGGCCTCGGCCCAGGTGGCGGACGCAGACTTTCGAGGCTCGCCGTGTCGCGGTGGCTCCGCGCGGACGGGGACGTCGGGGAGCGCGGTCGGCGGCTTCGGCGGCGGGCTCACCGTGGTGGCCGGCGGCGGGGGCGCGGGATAGCGCTGTCCGGATCGGATGACGGCCTCCGGGCGCGGCCCGCCGTCGCGCACCGAGATCTCTCCTTCGAAGACGTACGCTTCGAAGCGACTGTCGGTCGGGGACCAGCGAACCTCGAATCGCCCGCGGCGCGGTACGACGCGGAACGGTCCGGCGCGCAGCTCCCATGGCGCGCGGTGGCCGTCGCCGACCGACAGCTCGATCCGCCCCTCCTCGATGGAGAGCTGCCGCGGGGCGCCGCGCCGACCTTCGGTCCGGAGGTGGGCGCGACTTCCAGCCCGCAAGCGGAGGACGCAGCCGTCGGGGAGTGTCGCCACGACGTCGTGGCCCGCTGGGGCGGCGAAGAGCTGCCCCCGGTCGACCAGCGTCGCGCGCCACCAGACCACGGCGGCGAGGACGGCCAGACCGAGGGCCCAGACGAACGACGGCGGGCGCCTGCGTCGCGCGCCTCCCGTCCGCACGCGCTCGAATGCCCGCCAGCGCTCGTCATCCAAGGGGGAGGGGAGCGAAATGACGGCCCGGGCGAGATCGCCGGCGATCTGACAGGCCCGCTCGGCGTCCTGCGCGTCACGATCCATCATGCCCGGTCGCTCCTCTCTTCAGGAATCCGTCGACGTAGCGATCCAGGAGCTCGTCCGCGCGCAAGCGCTTCGACATCCGCTCGGTCATTCGATCGATCCGGCGGCGAGCGGTCGCG
Source organism: Polyangia bacterium (assembly GCA_035546895.1). Lineage (GTDB taxonomy): Bacteria > Myxococcota_A > Polyangia > Fen-1088 > Fen-1088 > JADGRB01. The sequence goes on along the minus strand of DASZVW010000417.1, from coordinate 22,139 downwards.
AAGCTCATGCCGTGTATGGCCGCGACCTCGTGCAGGTCCAGCTGCTCGACGTAACGGCTGACGAACAGCGATCGGTCCTCGGCGCTGGCGCGATCGAGGATGGCGTAGAGGCGACGCGCGGTCTCGCGCGACTCCTCGTCGCCATCGGTGGGCGCTGCGACGCGATCGATGTCCGGAGAGAGGCCGACGATTGCTCGGATCTTGTTCCGGCGCGCCTCGTTGCGCGCGACGCCGAGGGCGATCCCCGCCACGAAACCGCGGAGGCCGCCGGGGTGGCGCAGCTCTCGGAGACGGCGGAAGACCCGCAAGAAGATCTCCTGGAGCAGATCCTCCTGGTCGGCCGTGGTCCCGAAGAACCGGCGCAACAATCGGACGGCTAGGGGAGCATACCGATCCCAGATGGCGCGCGTGGCCGCGCCGTCCGATCGCAGAGCCGCCGCGACAAGGGTAGCGTCGTCCGGCCGAGCCCCCGCCTCTTCAGGAGCGGCTCCTTCAAGGAGGACCATGAAGGAGATTTCCGTCGGATCTGGGGGGCATCGTCTCGACCTGCGGGTACGCCAACGCCCATAGAGTCGCGGGGGCCCTCTCGATGCTCACATTTTTCCGAAAACCAGGCGGCCACCTCTGAGCGCGGCACACGCGGGCTTCCCCACGGCCGAAAGCGAGGTTACGAATTGCTGCCAGGAGGAGGAACGTCATGGCGAAAGCGAAGAAGCCGGTTCCAGACGGCTATCACACCATCACCCCGGTACTGACTCTCAACGACACCGCGGCAGCTATCGATTGGTACAAAAAGGCGTTCGGAGCCGAGGAGCTCGGCCGCAACGCGGGCCCCGACGGCAAGATCATGCACGCCGAGATCCGGATCGGCGACTCGCGCATCATGATGAGCGACCCGATCATGGATGGGAAAGGGCCGAAGGAATACGGCGGGTCGCCCGCCAGCATCTGGATCTACGTCGCCGATGCCGACGCGCTCTACCATCGGGCCGTCGCCGCCGGAGCGAAGTCGACGATGCCGATCGGCGACCAGTTCTGGGGAGATCGCTTCGGCGCCGTGACCGACCCGTTCGGATACCGTTGGTCGTTCGCGACCCGCACGGAAGATCTGAGTCCCGACGAGATTCAGATCCGACAGGCGGAGTTCTTCAAGTCGATGGCAGCCCAGGGTAAGCGCCCTTGACGCTTCATCCTCCTTGAAGCGATCGGCCCAGCCGCGGCCGTGCCGATCTCGTCCTTCGGAGCGAGCGGCGACTCAGGTCCTCGACACCGAGAGGCCGGCGTAGGCCTGGCAGACGGGCATCAGCTCGAGGGTGTTGACGTTGACCCGGGCGGGGAGGGTGGTCACCCAGTGGACGGCCTCGGCGACGTCGTCGGCGGTCAGCGGCTCGGCGCGCGCGTAGACCTGGGCGGCGCGGGCGTCGTCGCCGTGGAAGCGGACGTTCGAGAACTCGGTGCCGCCGGCCATGCCGGGGGCGATGAGGGTGACGCGCACCTGGGTCCCCAGCAGGTCGGACCGGAGGTTCAGTGAGAACTGCTCGACGAAGGCCTTGGTGGCGCCGTAGACGTTGGCGCCCAGGTAGGGCCAGCGGCCGGCGGTGGAGCCGATGTTGACGACGTGGCCGCGGTCGCGGGCCACCATGCCGGGCAGGACGGCGCGGGTCATCGCCATCAGCCCCTTGACGTTGGTGTCGACCATCTCGTTCCAGTCGTCGAGCGAGGCGCGCTGCGCGGGCTCGAGGCCGCGCGCCAGGCCGGCGTTGTTGACCAGCACGTCGACGGCGGCCAGGTCGGGCGGCAGGTCGGCGACGGCCCGCGCGATCGCCGCCTGGTCGCGCACGTCGAGCGGCAGCGCGAGGCGGACCGCGTCGCCGAGCTCGCGGCCGAGCGCCTCCAGCCGGTCGGCGCGGCGGCCGCTGACGATCAGCCGGTGCCCCTCGCGGGCGAAGCGGCGGGCGATGGCGGCGCCGAACCCGGAGGTCGCGCCGGTGACGAGGGCGAGCATGCGCTGAATGATAACGCCAGGACGGATCGCGTCGAGGGAGGTCCGGCTTTGCCGGACCGAGCTCATCGCGGGAGGGTTGGGGAACCCTGTCAGGGTTCCCATTCAATACGGGGGCGGGCCGTAGAGCGACTCGCGGAACTCGGCGTAGCCGAACGACGGGGAGGTGAACTCGGCGACCAGGGCGCCCGAGGGGCTGACCTCGTGGATCTGGCCGGAGGTCGAGAAGGTGACCAGGTAATTCCCGTTCGGGAGGCGCTGGACGTCGCCGAGGACCTGGCTGACGGCGCCGCTCGCCGTGTAGTCGAAGATCTGGCGCGCCGTCAGGCTGGCGGGATCGAGCGCGTAGGCCCAGGCCTCGCTGCCGCCGTTGTCGAAGAAGACGAACGTCCCGTCGGCGAGGAGCTGGTGGCCGTGGTTGACGGTCCAGGCCGGCACGCCGGCGAAGAACTTGCTCGGGTCCTTGGGATCGCCGCCGCCGAACTGCCAGAGCAGCCCCCCGGCCCGGGTCAGCTTCACGAACAGGGCGGGGTTCCGATCGCCGACGGTGTAGCTGTCGTCGCCGGGATAGTAGTGGACCGAGTTGGTGTGGAAGGTCTTCGAGTTGTAGACGCGCCCCATGTCGGCCACCACGGTGGTGAGCGCGCCGGTCGCGTCGGCGCGCTCGACCAGCGAGCAGGGGGCGTCGATCCCCGGGCCGTTCCAGAGCAGGGTGGCGAAGCCGCCCGGGATGGCCGTCAGATCGTGGTGCGCGGCGGCGAGCCCGCCGAGGGAGACGGCGTCCGTCCCGTCCATCGCCACCGACTGGACCTCGCCGGTGCCGTCGTTCTCGACGTTGAGGGCCATCGCGTACAGGTGCGAGCCGTCCCAGCTCAGGTGGGCGCGGCTCGGCTGGGCCGGGCCGGGGAACGACCAGACCACCGCGCCGTCGGCGTCGATGATGAAGGCGGTCTTCCCGGGCAGGCCGGTGCTGGTGACGATGAAGCCCCGGTCGTGCGCGGCGGCGTCGGCGACGGTGGCCGTCACCTTGGGCGCGCCGGAGAGGGCGCCGGTCCGGAGCGGCTGCTCCTCGCCGGTGCAGGTGCCGGCCGCGTCGCGGGCGACGATCCGGAAGAGGTAGTCGCTGCTCGGCTTCATCCCCAGGAGCAGCGTCCGGTAGCCGGGTTGTCCCAGATCGACGGGGGCCGCCGTGCGCGGACCGCCGGCGGCGGGGCCGAAGTCGATCTCGGCCGCGGTGAGGTCCGGCCAGCTCGTCGACCAGGTCACCACGGCCACCGTGGGCATGGTCGGGCTGAGGGCGACGGTCGCCGCGATCGTGCAGGTGGCGCCGGCGTCGGCGCCGCCGTCGGTTACGGTCACCACGCCGACGCCGCTGGTGCTGACGGGGCCGGCGCCGCCGGACCGACCGCAGCCGGCGAGCGCCAGGACGGCGAGCGGCACCCCGAGGCCGAGAGGACGACGCATCGGACCTGGGCGGCAGGATCGGACGGCGCCGGCCGGCTGACAACTGGATTCGCGGCGGACCGTCGCGCGGAGGCGGCGACCCGCCGCGCGAGCGGCTAGAAGTGCGAGCAGGTGGCCAGGTAGCAGCTCGGATCGCCCCCCGACTCCTGGTAGCAGCGATCGAGCGCGTCGTCCTCGACGGCGGTCATGTTGACGAGGCCGAAGCCCGCGAAGGTCTGCTCGGTCACCGGGTACTGGTCGCCGTAGGAGTCCTCGGCGGTGCAGGAGACGGTGTGGATCACGTTCCAGTCCCAGTAATAGACGGGGCGGGCGAACTGCGGGTGCTCCCAGTGCCGCCACTGGTGCGCGCCGTAGTGGACGACGCTCGGGCGCATGACGCGGACCGCGTGCGGATGGACCGTCGGGCCGTGCGGGTGGACGCCCGGCGGGTGCGGCTGGAACCGGGGCGGCGCGGGGCGGGGGGGCAGCGGGCGCTCGTGCCCCTCGTGCCCTTCGTGCCCCTCGTGGTGCTCGTTGCCGTGGTGCTCCTCGGCGTGGGCGACGGTGGAGAGGTTGAGCCAAGCGAACGACAGCACGAGCGCGAACGGCGTGACCAGCTTGGTGGCGAGCTTCATGGAGGTTCTCCGGGTTTTGGATCGGGTGAGAGAGCGGGACCGCACGATTGTAATCATCGTACGCGAAAGGGACCCCCTCTCCAGGATCCCGGTTATGCGGGGCGGACCGGATGGCGGCGGATCGCGCCGCGCGCCGCCGTCAGCGCTCGTCGTCGTCGGCGGCCTCGTCGCCGCCGCGCTCGAGGGCGCGGTAGAGCGTGCGGCGATCGATCCCCAGCTTCTCGGCCGCCTTCTTCTTGTTGCCCGCGCACTCGGCCAAGACCAGCTGGATGTAGCGGCGCTCGAGCTCGCCCAGCGTCGGGCGGTCGGCGATGATGCCGCCGTCGGCGACGCTGACGCCGCCGGGGACGCCGACCGCGGCGCTCCCCCCCACCTCGGGCGGCAGGTCCGACGGCAGCACCACGTTCCCCTTGGCCACGGCCACCGCGCGCTCGATGGCGTTCTCCAGCTCGCGCACGTTCCCCGGCCAGCCGTACCCGGTGAGCAGGCGCAGCGCCTCGGGCGACATGGCGGCCGCCGCGCGCCGCTCGCGGCGGGCGGTCTTGTTGAGGAAGTGCGCCACCAGGCTGGGGATGTCCTCGCGCCGCTCGCGCAACGGCGGCAGGTGGACGGTGACGACGTTGATGCGGAAGTAGAGGTCCTCGCGGAAGCGGCCCGTCTTCACCTCCTCCTCGAGGTTCTTGTTGGTGGCGCAGACGATCCGCACGTCGACGCGGATCGCCTCGCTGCCGCCGACGGGGCGGACCTCGCCGTCCTGCAGCGTCCGCAGGAGCTGGGCCTGCATCTTGGGCCCCATGTCGCCGATCTCGTCGAGGAACAGGGTGCCGCCGTGGGCCGCCTCGAACAGGCCCCGCTTGGCCCCCACGGCGCCGGTGAAGGCGCCGCGCGCGTGGCCGAACAGCTCGGACTCCAGCAGCGACTCGGTGAGCGCGGTGCAGTTGACCGGGATGAAGGGGGCGGCGGCGCGCGGCGAGTGGGTGTGGATCGACCGCGCCACCAGCTCCTTGCCGGTCCCCGACTCCCCCTCGACCAGCACGGTGGCGGTCGAGGCGGCCACCCGCGCCACCAGCTTGTAGACGTCGAGCATGACCGCGCTCTTGCCGACGATGTCCTGCAGCGCTGGGGGCTTCTCCTCGCTGGGGGGCGCCGTCTTCTGCTCGGCGATGAGGCGCCGGCGCTCGAGCGCGCGCGCCACGGTCAGGCGCAGCTCCTCGATGTTGAACGGCTTGGAGACGTAGTCGTAGGCGCCGCGCTGGATCGCCTCCATCGCCCCCGAGACGTCGCCGAAGGCGGTGATGAGGATGACCGGCGTCGACGGCGCCTTGTCGGTGAAGGCGGCCAGCACGTCGAACCCGCCCGAGCGCTCCATCCGCACGTCGGAGACGACCAGGTCGTAGCTGCCGTCGCCGGCCTGCGCGCGCTCGATGGCGCCGGCGCCGTCGTCGACCGCCTCCACCTCGTACCCCTCGCCGCGCAGAATCTCGCACAGCAGATCGCGCGCCACGCGGTCGTCCTCGGCAACCAGCACGCGGGTCGGCGCGGCCGTCATGCGCGTCCTCCGGCCGTGCGCAGCCGGATCTCGCCCGTGTTCCCGGTGGAGACCGGCGGCGGCCCCTGCTTGGGGAGGCGGACGGTGAACGTCGACCCCTCGCCGGCGACGCTCTCGACGGAGATGGCGCCCCCGAGCGCCGCGGTGAGCTGCCGGCAGATCGCCAGGCCGAGGCCCGTCCCCTTGCCGCGCCCCTTGGTGGTGTAGAACGGCTCGAAGATGCGGCGCAGGTCGTCGGGCGGGATGCCGTGGCCCGTGTCGCGCACGGTGATGAGCACGTCGTCGCCGACCGGGCGGGCGCCGATCTCGATCCGTCCGTTGACGTCGACAGCGTCGAGCGCGTTGGAGACGAGGTTGACCACGATCTGCCGCAAGAGGCCCGGATCGGTCACCAGCTCGCCGAGCGCCGGGTCGACACGCGAGGTGACCGCCACCCGCTTGCCGGGCGCCACCCCCTGCACCAGCTCGACCGCCTCCTCGAGCAGCCGGGGGAGCGCGGTGGGGCGCCGCTCCGGCTCGAGCGGCCGGGTGGAGTCGAGGTAGTCGCGCACGATCTTACTGATCCGCTCGATCTCGCGCGCCGAGACGTCGAGCCGCTCGCGCAGCGCCGCCGGCAGGTCGCGCTGCAGGAGCGCCAGCTGGATGTGGCCGGAGACCGACGACAGCGGGGTTCCGATCTCGTGCGCCAGCTGCGCGGCCAGCTGCCCCAGCGTGGCCAGCCGCACCTTGGAGGCGTTGTCGAGCCGCATGTCGTTGAGCAGCCGGTTGAGCTGCCCGAGCGCCACGTTCTTCTCCGACAGATCGTGCGTCGCCTTCTCGACCTCGGCGCCGAGGCGCTGGTTGAAGGCGCGGATCTGCGCGTCTGCCTGCGACAGCCGTTCGAGCATCCGGTTGAATCCCTCCGACAGGCGTCCCACTTCGTCCAGCGTCTCCACGGGGATGCGGCGCGAGAGGTCCCCCTCCTCGACGTCGCGCATCGCCGCCGCCAGCACCTCCAGCGGCGTGCCGATCACCCGCTGGGTGATGAGCCCCGAGACCAGCGTCAGGCCGATCACGAACACCACCGCGAAGATGATCGAGATCTGCTCCTCGGTCTTGAGCATCGACTCGACCGGCCCCAGCGTCCAGCGCATGTCGAGCGTCGCCTTCCACGACCCCTGCAGGTCGACCGGGAGCTCGATCGGCTCCTCGACCGACTCGCCGGCGTTCTGCTGGCGGGTGAACCCCAGCGGCTGCCGCACGAAGGGCGCGAAGCGGGTGATCTCCGGCCGGTCGCCGCGCGGGGCGACGATGCGGCTCGAGGGGGTGGAGGCCTCGCGGTAGACGTAGAGGTCGAGCCGCACGATGCGGGTGTGGCGGTTGAGGTAGCCGAGCAGCTTCTCCTCCAGCGCGCGGTCGTCGGCGTCGGGCGGCAGGCTCTTGAGATCGTCGACGATGTCGTGCGCCAGCTCCTGGGCGCTCGACTGCGCGTCCTTGATGATCCGGTTGCGCGTGAGGAACATGCGCCCCCACGACGCCACGCCGACGGTGACCGCCACGCTGACGGCGATCAGCCAGATTTTGGTCCGGATCGTCACGCTTGCCGCTAATCTACCGCGAAATGAGCACAGCCGACCGAGGCGGCGCGCCCGAGGCGTTCCTGTTCGACCTCGACGGGACGCTGGTCGACAGCGAGCGGGAGAACGTCGAGTCGGTGGTGCTGGCGCTGCGCCGCTACGGGGCCGAGATGACCGACGAGGAGCGCGGCTTCGTGGTCGGCCACTCCTGGAACGAGATCTACAAGATGGTCGCCCGCAACCACGCGCTGGCGGTGCCGATGCGCGAGCTCATCGACGCGGCGGTCGCGGAGAAGGACGGGCTGCTCGCCAGGTCGGGGCACCGCGCGCTGCCGGGCGCGGTGGCGCTGGTGCGGCGGCTGGCGCGGCACGCCAGGCTGGCGGTCGTCTCGGGGGCCAGCGGCAAGGAGGTGCGCGACGCGCTCGGCGGCATCGGCGTGCGCGACCTCTTCCCGGTCATCGTGGCCGCCGAGGACTACGCCCACGGCAAGCCGTCGCCCGAGCCGTACCTCGAGGGGCTGTCGCGTCTGGGCGTCGGCGCCGGGCGGGCGATCGTGTTCGAGGACGCCACCCCCGGCATCCTGTCGGCGCGCGCCGCCGGCCTCAAGGTGATCGCGGTGCGGGCGGGGAACTTCGCGGGGTACGACCTCTCGGCGGCGGACGTCGTCGTCGACACGCTGGACGAGGTCGGCGACGACCTCTGCGCGCGCCTGGTCGGCTGACGCCGGCCCGGGGCGGCCGCGATCGGGCTCGACGCGCGTGGTAAAATTGCCCTGTTGTTCGACCACCTCCCCCCCGACGTCACGCTGTATGAGGTCGGCCCGCGCGACGGGCTGCAGAACGAATCGCGCATGGTGCCGACCGAGGACAAGATCCGCCTGGTCGACGCGCTGTCGGAGACGGGCCTGCGGGCGATCGAGATAACCAGCTTCGTCAACCCCAAGTGGATCCCGCAGCTGGCCGACGGAGCGGAGGTCTCGCGGCGGATCGCGCGCAAGCCGGGCGTCGTCTACTCGGCGCTGGTCCCCAACCGGCAGGGGCTGGAGGCCGCGATGGCCGCCGACATGCGCGAGGTGGCGGTCTTCATGTCGGCCTCCGAGACGCACAACAAGAAGAACATCAACAAGACCATCGCCGAGACGCTGGTGGCGTTCCAGGACACGGTCCCCCCGGCGCTGGCGGCGGGGCTGCGCGTGCGCGCCTACGTCTCGACCGTCTACGGCTGTCCGTACGAGGGGGCCGTCGACCCGGCCAGGGCGCTGGAGCTCTGCCGCGCGCTCAAGGCGCTCGGCTGCTACCAGGTGTCGCTGGGCGACACCATCGGCGTGGCCAACCCGCGCCAGGTGCGCGACGTGCTGGGGCGCGTGCTGGCCGAGATCCCGGCGCCCGAGGTGGCGGTCCACTTCCACGACACGCGCGGCACCGCGCTGGCGAACATCCTGGTGGCCATCGAAATGGGGATCACCACCGTCGACGCCGCGCTGGGGGGCCTGGGCGGCTGCCCGTACGCGCCCGGCGCCTCCGGCAACGTGTCGACCGAGGACGTCGTCTACATGCTGGAGGGAATGGGCGTCCGCACCGGCATCGACCTCGACAAGCTGGTCGACTGCGGCCGCCTGGCCTCGACCTTCGTCGGCCACGAGGTCCCCTCCAAGTACTACCGGGCCGCCATCGGGGCCCGCGCCCGCTCGTCGGGTTGACGGCCCGCAACGATCGCCGGACGTGAGCCGATTTCCTCCGCGACCCGCGGAGCGCGGGTTTCGGAGGTAAAATGCAGACCAGCGCGATGGGGTTGCCCCGCAAGAAGTTCAGCTACGACGACGTGAGGGCCGTTCCGGAGCCCCTGGTCGCCGAGCTCATCGACGGGGATCTCCTGACCAGCCCGCGGCCCGGTGTCCGCCACGCGAACGCCGCCTCGGCGCTCGGGGGGCTGTTGTTCGAGCCCTTCCGCCGCGGGATCGGCGGGCCGGGCGGCTGGACCATCTTCGACGAGCCCGAGCTGCACCTGGGCGAGGACGTCGTGGTCACCGATCTCGCCGGCTGGCGGCGCGAGCGCTTCGCGGCCGTCGACCGCGAGGCGGTCGGGATCGACGTCCCGCCCGATTGGGTCTGCGAGGTGCTCTCCCCGTCGACGGCCCGGATCGATCGCGCGCGCAAGCTGCCGCTCTACGCGCGGGAGCACGTCGGCCACGCCTGGCTCATCGATCCCGTCGCGCAGACCCTGGAGTCGTTTCAGCTCTCGCACGACCAGTGGATGCTCCTCGCGACCTACGCCGGCATCACCGAGGTCCGGGTCGCGCCTTTCGACGCCATCGAGCTCGATCTGTCGGTGCTCGGGGCGCCCGGACAGGGGCGACCTCGAGAACGGACCGAACGACGCGCGCATCCGGCGGTCGGTCTGACGACGGTAGCGTGGTAGCGTCGGTGGGGATGGGAGCCCCCGAGACGCCGCCGCTGCTGCTCGTCGATCGCCGCGGTCCAGTCGTGTTCTTCACGCTCAACCGGCCGGCGGCGGCGAACGCGCTCCTGCGGGCGCTGGTGGCGGAGATGACCCGCACGCTGGCGGGCCTCGCGCAGGAGATCGCGGGCGGGGCCGACCTGCGGGCGCTGGTGGTGACCGGCGCGGGGGACAAGGCCTTCTGCGCGGGGGCGGATCTGAAAGAGCGGCGGACCTGGACGCTGGACGACACGCGCGTCTTCCTGGGCGAGATCAACGCGCTCATGGACGCGCTGGCGGCGTTCCCGCGGCCGACGCTGGCGGCGATCAACGGGGTGGCGTTCGGCGGCGGGCTGGAGCTGGCGCTGGCCTGCGACCTCCGCATCGCGGCCGACACGGCGGAGATGGGACTGACCGAAGTGCGGCTGGGGATCATCCCGGGCGCGGGCGGGACGCAGCGGCTGGCGCGCGTCGCCGGCGTGGCGGCGGCCAAGGAGCTGATCCTGACCGGGCGGCGGATCGGCGCGGCGCGCGCGCGGGAGCTGGGGCTGGTCAGCGAGGTGGCGCCGGCGGCGGAGCTGGCGGGGGCGGCGGGGCGCTGGGCCGAGGAGATCGCCTCGGCGGCGCCGCTGCCGCTGGGCGCGGCCAAGCGGGCGATCGACGAAGGGCTCGCCCAGCCGCTTGCCGAGGGATTGAGGATCGAGCGGGCGCGCTACGAAGAAGTGCTGGTCACCGACGACCGCAACGAAGGGCTGGCGGCGTTCGCCGAGAAGCGGCGGCCGGTCTACAAAGGACGATAGAGGACACTGAAAAGGACACCGACGATGTCACGCAGCGACGAGCTCAAGGCGCTCTCCGCCAAGATCAAGAAGGGTGGGGCGCCCAAGTACCACGAGGCCAACGCCGCGGTCGGCAAGCTGCACTGCCGCGAGCGGATCGCGCTCCTCTGCGACGACGGCGGAAAGGACTTCGCCGAGGACGGGCTCTACGCCAACGCCACCGCCGCCGACCTGCCGGCCGACGGCGTGGTCACCGGCGTGGGGCGCGTGCACGGGCGGCCGGTGGCGATCATGGCCAACGACTCGACGGTGAAGGCCGGCTCCTGGGGGGCGCGCACGGTCGAGAAGATCGTCCGCATCCAGGAGACGGCGGCCCGGCTGCGGCTGCCGCTGGTCTACCTGGTCGACTCGGCCGGGGCGCGCATCACCGATCAGATCGACATGTTCCCGGGGCGCCGGCACGCGGGGCGCATCTTCGCCAACCAGGTGCGCCTCTCGGGCGCGGTGCCCCAGATCTGCCTGCTGTTCGGCCCCTCGGCGGCGGGCGGCGCCTATATCCCGGCCTTCTGCGACGTGGTGTTCATGGTCGACAAGAACGCCTCGATGTACCTCGGCTCGCCGCGCATGGCCGAGATGGTGATCGGCGAGAAGGTGACGCTGGAGGAGATGGGCGGCGCGCGCATGCACTGCGAGGTCTCGGGCTGCGGCGACCTGCTGGCCAAGGACGAACGGAGCTGCCTGGCGGCCGCGCGCGACTACCTCGCCTACCTGCCGCAGCGGGCGGGCGAGCCGGCGCCCGAGGCGGCGCCGCGCCCGCCGCGCGCCGAGGCCAAGCGGATCGACGACACGCTCCCCGCCAACCAGAACCAGGCCTTCGACGTGGCGGCGGTGATCGACGCCCTCGTCGACGAGGGGAGCTTCTTCGAGCTCAAGAAGCTGTACGCGCGCGAGCTGGTGACCGGGTTCGCGCGGCTCGGCGGCAAGCCGGTCGGCATCGTGGCCAGCCAGCCGAAGTGGAAGGGGGGCGTGCTGTTCGTCGACTCGGCGGACAAGGCGGCGCGCTTCATCTGGCTGTGCGACGCGTTCGGCATCCCGCTGCTGTTCTTGGCCGACGTGCCGGGGTTCATGATCGGCAAGGCGGTCGAGCGGCAGGGGATCATCCGCCACGGCGCCAAGATGATCTCGGCGGTGGCCGACGCCACGGTCCCGAAGATCTGCGTGGTCCTGCGCAAGGCCTACGGCGCCGGCCTCTACGCCATGTGCGGGCCGGGGTTCGATCCCGACGTCACCATCGCGCTGCCGCAGGCGATGATCGCGGTGATGGGGGCGGAGGCGGCGGTCAACGCCGTGTTCGCCAACAAGATCGCCGAGAAGCCGGAGGCCGAGCGCGCCGCCTACGTCGAGGAGCTGCGCGCGCAGTACCGCGCCGACATTGATCTCCTGAAGCTGGCGGCCAACCTGCACGTCGACGCGGTGGTGCCGGGGGACGAGCTGCGCGGCGAGCTCCTGCGCCGGCTGGCGGCGGCGGGCGCCAAGAGCGTGCCGGCGTTGCCGCGCCGGCGGCCCGTGCTGCCGGTCTGAGGCCATGTCGGCCCGCTGGCTGACGCTCATCCCGGCCGACGAGGCCCGGCGCATCCTGGCCGAGACGCCGCCCGTCGACCGGGAGTGGGTGCCGCTCGCCGCGGCGCTGGGGCGGGTGCTGGCCCGCCCGTTCGTGGCCCCCGACGATCTGCCGGCCGAGCGGCGCGCGGTGATGGACGGCTACGCCGTGCGCGCCGCCGACGTGCAGGGGGCCTCCGAGCTGTCGCTGGTGGTGCTCGCCGTCGCCGGCGCGGTGCCGATGGGCGAGGTCTTCCACGGGCGGATGGCGGCCGGCGAGGCGGTGGCCATCGCCACCGGCGGCTTCCTGCCCGCCGACGCCGACGCGGTGGTGATGGTCGAGCACACCGCGCCGCTGGGCGGCAGCGGCGACGGCAGCGGCGGCGGCGCGCGCATCGAGGTGGCGCGCGCGGTGGCCGCCGGCGCCAACGTCGTGCGACCGGGCGAGGACCTGGCCCGCGGCGAGCCGGTGCTGGCGGCGGGGCGGCGGCTGCGCCCGGCCGCCCTGGCGCTGCTGGCCACCTTCGGCGTCGTCCGGGTGGAGGCCTTCCGCCGCCCGCGGGTGGCGGTCGTCTCCACCGGCAACGAGCTCTGCCCGCCCGAGGCGACGCCGCGGCCGGGGCAGGTGCGCGACGCCAACCAGGTGGCGCTGGCGGCGCAGGTGACCGCCGCCGGCTGCGAGGCGACCGCCGCCGGGATCGTCACCGACGACGAGGCGGCGCTGCGGGCGGCGATCGACCGCCTGCTCCCCGCGCACGACGCCGTGATCCTCTCGGGCGGCTCCTCGATCGGCAGCAAGGATCTCTCGGCCGAGGCGCTGGCCGGGCTGCCGGCGCCCGGGATCCTCTTCCACGGCATCGACATCCGGCCGGGGAAGCCGACGCTGTTCGCGCGCGCGGGCGGCAAGCCGGTGGTCGGCATGCCGGGGTTCCCCACCTCGTCGCTGGTGGTGTTCGACGCCTTCATCCGCCCGCTGCTCTGGCGCCTGGGCGGCGAGACCGGGCGCGAGGCCTGGCCGGCCCGCCGGGCCGCCCGCCTGGGCGCCGCGCACCGCTCGGCCGTCGGGCGCGAGGACTACCTGCGGGTGGCGCTGGAGACGCGCGACGGGGCGCTGTGGGCCGACCCCCTGCGCGGCGGCTCGGCGACGCTGTCGAACGTCGTGCGCGCCGACGGCCTGGTCTGCGTCCCCGCCGCCGTCGACCACCTCGAGGCCGGCGCGCCCGTCGAGGTGCTGCTCTACGCGCTATAGTCGCGGCCGAGTCGTGTCGCGCCGCCGGTCGATTCTCGTCGCGATGGTGGCGGCGGCGACGTCGCTGGCCGCGCCGCGCGCCGCGCGCGCCTACCGGCCGTTCGACCAGACCGACGCCGGCGTGGCGGAGCTGCACGACGTCGAGCTGGAGCTCGGCCCGGTGGGGGTCCTGCACGACGCGGCGGGGACCACCTACATCCCGGGCTTCATCCTCAACTACGGCGTCGTCCCCCGGGTCGAGCTGGTCTTCGACGCCCACCACGCCTTCGTGTTCGGCGACACCGACGTCGAGGCCCGCCGCCGCCAGCTCGACTCCAGCCTCACCGCCAAGGTCGTGGTCCGCCCGGGCGTCCTGCAGGACCAGCCGGGGCCGAGCATAGCGATCGAGGCGGGCGCCCTCCTGCCGACGGTGCCGGTGGCCGGCGGCGCCGGGGCGGCCGTGGCGGCCATCGCCTCCGAGCGCTGGCCGGCGCTGGCTTTGCATCTCAACGCCGAAGGGGACTACACCCGCGACGGGACGTTCGCCTTCATCGGCGGCTTCATCGTGGAGGGGCCCGATGCCTGGACCGTCCGCCCGGTGGGCGAGTTCTTCTTCTCGCACGAGGCCAGCCTGCCGGCGACGGTCTCGGGGCTGGGCGGCGCCATCTGGCGGGCCTCTCCTCACCTGGCCTTCGACGCCGCCGGGCGCCTGGCCGACGAGGGGGGCGAGCACGAGCTCGAGATCCGCGCCGGCCTGACCTGGTCGTTCGGGATCTGATCGTCCCGGGCCACGGCCGTTTGGTCGGCTTCCAGATCGCGTACACCGGCGATGCCTCGGTGGGGAGCAGCACCGCCTCAGCGTGGAGTTCGACTTGGAGGCCGGGCGCGCGCCGGCGTTTGAGCGGCTCATCAGTTGACCTCGAACCCGCTCAACCACTACTCTGCGGAGGCGCATGGTCCGTCCGTCCTTCGTCGCGGCGCTGGTGGTCCTGGGCGCGGCGCTGAGTGGAGCCGCCCCCGGCTTCGAACCGTCCCCCGCCGTGGCCCAGCAGAGCCCGGCGCTCCGGCCGCGCATCAAGGGGCGCGCCTACCGCCTCAAGGTCGACAGCTCGCCCCAGCAGGCGACGGTCTACTGGGATTCGGGCGCGGCGCCCAACCCGAAGGCGTTCGGCATCGCCGGTTACACGCCGATCACGCTCAAGGTCCCCAAGGGGCCGGTCAAGGTGATCGTCGAGATGGCCGGCTTCAAGCCGCAGGAGCAGACCCTCGACGTGCGCCGGAGCCAGCCGCTCACCTTCACGCTGGAGCGGGCGCCGGCGATGGCCAAGCTGGACCTGCAGGCCGGGGCCGACGGCGGCGCCGCGGGGGCGGAGGTCTTCATCGACGGCGCCGACAAGGGGACCGCCCCCAACGTCTTCGACGTGGCGGCGGGCCGCCACCAGGTCGAGGTCCGCAAGCCCGGCTACAAGCCCTTCTCCGAGTGGGTCGAGCTGGCCGAGGGGGAGCACCGGACGCGCGAGCTGGCGCTGACCCGGGCCGAGGTGCCGACCGGGACGCTGCTGGTCACCTCCGACGCGGGTGGCGACGTCTACCTCGACGGCGCCCGCAAGGACGTGGCGCCGGCCATCATCCCCGGCGTCGCCGCGGGCGACCACGTGATCGAGGTGCGCAAGGAGGGGATCCCGCCCTGGCGGCAGACCGTGACCGTGGTCGCCGGCCAGCAGGTGAAGGTGGCCGCCACCTTCGGCGCCTCCGCCAGCGGCAACGGCAGCCTGCGGGTCATCTCCAACGAGCCGGACGTCGAGGTCTACATAGACGGCGAGGACAAGGGGAAGGCGCCGGTCACCATGAACGACACCCGCCCCGGCGAGCACATCGTGGGCGCGCGCAAGAAGGGGTTCAAGCCGCAGGAGCAGACGGTGCGGGTGGCCAGCAACGAGAACGCCATCGTCAGCTTCCGGATGGAGGTGGCGCCGCCCGACCGCCCGCACGCCGGCCTCAAGGTGCAGTCGACCATCCCCAACGCCGAGGTGTTCCTCGACGGGTCGAGCCTGGGGCGGGCGCCGGTCGACCGCAACGACCTCGACCCCGGCAAGCACTACGTCTCGGTCCACCGGGACGGCTACACCGACTTCAAGCGCGAGATCGTCCTCCAGGAGAACCAGGCGATGACCCTGGTGGCCGACCTCTCGGCGACCGGCTCGCTGCGCATCCTGTCGACGCCCGAGGGGGCCGAGGTGCGGCTCGACGGCGAGCTCGTCGGCCGCACGCCGGTGGCGCGCGACGCCGCCGCCGGCGACCACGTGGTCGAGTTCCGCCTCAAGGGCTACTTCGACCACAAGGAGACGATGAAGGCCGAGGGGGGGCGCGAGAAGGTCTACTCCGTCGACCTGAAGCTGATCCCCACCGGCCCCTCGCCCGAGCAGGTCGCCAAGCGGCGGACCCAGATGTCGTCGTACGGCTCGCGCGTCAACCCGGTGGGCGGCGTCACCGTCGACTTCGGCCTCGGCTACCCCTACTACCTGACCGCGCGCATCATGGTGGGGGCGCTCCCCCCGCGGGCCCTGAACGGCTACGACCTTGGCGGCCTCGACGTGGGCGTCCAGATGCAGACCCTGTTCGACGTCACCAACCTGGGGGCCCGGGCCCGCTACCAGATCCTGAGCGCGGGGCCGTTCGCCATGGGCGTCGAGGGGGACGGCGGCTACGGCGCCGGGGTCAACGGGCGCAGCTCGTGGTTCTTCGACGCCGACTACATCATCTCGCTGGCCTTCGCCGACATCGCCACCGTCTCGGCCTACGGCAAGCTGTCGCTGTGGGACGACCACTTCTGCCCGCCCGAGAGCCAGCTCATGAACGGGGCCTCCGCCGACGCCTACTGCGGCTACGCCGAAAACAACGGCAACGCCGCCGAGAAGATGACGCTGTTCGGGACGGGCCCGGCCGACCGGTCCTTCACCGGCCACCGCTTCTACATCGGGTTCTCGGCCTCGGCGGCCCTCGACCGGATGACCTCGCTGTTCTTCCAGTTCGAGTTCGTCCCCCTGACCAATCAGTACGGGCTGACGCCGCGCCAGGAGTTCGAGGGGACCTACAACCAGGCGCTGATCGGCAGCAGCGACGAGAACTTCTACTTCACCGGCGGCGTGTCGCTGAAGTTCTGACCGGGGCCGCCCGGAGGCGCGCCCCCGCCCCGGCGGGCCGCCACCATATTTTCACTGGAATCTCCCCGCAAACTTCTTCAATTTAAGGCCATGAGCAGTGCAGCGGGGATCCCCCGCAAATGGACGGTCGCCGACTCGTCAGAGGTGTACGGCGTCAAGTACTGGGGGAACAGCTACTTCTCGATCAACGACGCCGGGAACGTCCAGGCCCACCCGGCCGGCGCCGACGGCGCGCGGATCGACCTCAAGGAGCTGGTCGACGAGGTGGCGCGGCGCGGGATCGGCCTGCCGCTGCTCATTCGCTTCTCGGACGTCCTCAAGAGCCGCATCGTCGAGCTGAACGAGACGTTCAAGCGGGCGATCGCCGAGTACGGCTACAAGGGGGCCTACAAGGGCGTCTACCCGATCAAGGTCAACCAGCACCGCTACGTGGTCGAGGAGATCGTCCAGTTCGGGCGCCCCTACCACTACGGCCTGGAGGCGGGGTCGAAGCCGGAGCTGCTGGCCGTGATGGCCATGCTGGACGACGAGGAGGCGCTCATCGTCTGCAACGGCTACAAGGACGAGGAGTACATCGAGACCGCGCTGATGGCCTCCAAGCTGGGGCGTACGGTGCTGATCGTGGTCGAGAAGTTCTCCGAGCTGTCGCTCATCGCCGAGACGGCCAAGAAGGTCGGCGTGCGGCCGCGCATCGGCATCCGGGTCAAGCTGGCGGCCAAGGGGTCGGGGCGCTGGGAGGCCTCGGGCGGCGACCGCTCGAAGTTCGGTCTCTCGACGCGCGAGGTGGTGGAGGCGATCAACTTCCTGCGCGCCAACGACCTCCTCAACTGCTTCGAGCTCCTGCACTTCCACCTCGGCAGCCAGATCTCGGCCATCCGCGCGGTCAAGAACGCGCTGCGCGAGGCGGGGCGGTTCTACGTCGAGGTCTCCAAGATGGGCGCGCCGCTCAAGTACTTCGACGCCGGCGGCGGCCTGGGCGTCGACTACGACGGCTCGCAGACCAACTTCGCCTCCTCGATGAACTACTCGACGCAGGAGTACGCCAACGACATCGTCTTCTCGCTGCAGGAGATCTGCGACGCCGGCGGCGTGCCGCACCCGACGATCGTGACCGAATCGGGGCGCGCCGTGGTGGCGCACCACTCGATGCTGGTGGTCGACATCCTGGGCGTCGGCGAGTTCGACGTCGGCAAGGCGCCCGACAAGGTCGGCAAGGAGAGCTCGCGGGTGGTGAAGAACCTGTTCGAGACCTTCCGCGACGTCTCGCGCAAGAACGTCCTCGAGGCCTACCACGACGCGCTGGAATACAAGGAAGAGGCGCTGCAGCTCTTCAACCTCGGCAACCTCTCGCTGGAGGAGCGCGTCGTCGCCGAGGACATCTTCTGGGCGATCTGCCAGAAGCTGCTCAAGATCGTGCGCGAGATGCGCGAGGTCCCCGAGGAGCTGGAGGGGCTCGAGCGCGCGCTCAGCGACACCTACTTCTGCAACTTCTCGATGTTCCAGTCGCTGCCCGACATCTGGGCCATCGACCAGCTGTTCCCCATCATGCCGATCCACCGGCTGGGCGAGGAGCCGACCCGGCGCGCGGTGCTGGCCGACATCACCTGCGACTCCGACGGCAAGATCGACCACTTCATCGACCGCCGCGACGTCAAGCCGGTGCTCGAGCTGCACCCGGTCAACGGCCACGACTACTACCTGGGCATCTTCCTGATCGGCGCCTACCAGGAGATCTTGGGCGATCTCCACAACCTGTTCGGTAACACCAACACCGTGCACGTCTCGCTGGCGGCCGGCGGCGGCTACCAGATCGAGCACGTCGTCACCGGCGACACCGTGACCGACGTCCTCAAGTACGTCAGCTACTCGCGCGAGGACATGGTGGCCCGCGTCCGCCGCTTCGCCGAGCTGGCCGTCCGCGCCAGCCGCATGAGCCTGGAAGAGACCCGCTCGATGCTCCGCATGTACGAAGAGGGGCTGGCCGGGTACACCTACCTCGAGCGCGCTTAGCGCGCTCGTTTGGTCGTCCGCGCTTAGCGCGCTCGTTTGGTCGTCCGCGCTTAGTGCGCGCTCGCCTTCGCCGCCCTCCCGGGCGTACGATGGAGTGGGGAGGCGAGCATGAACCACCCGTCGCGTCTGGTCCTGGCAGCGCTTTGGGGTCTGGTCGGTTGTGGATCCTCGGGGGGCACTTCGGCCGCCAACGGCGGCGCCATGGCGACCGGCGGCGCGGCCACCGGCGGTTCAAAGGCCACCGGCGGTTCGACCGGCAGCGGCGGTTCCGCGGCCTGCGCGCCGACGGTCCCCGCGATCGCCTGGACCAACCCCTACGCCGGCTGGTCGCGCGGGATCCCGACCGGGACCGATCCCACGTTCTTCCCCATCGCGGTCTGGCTGCAGGGGTCGTGGCACGCCACCGAGATGGCCGCGCTCGGGATCAACGTCTACGTGGGGAACAACGCCGGCACCGATTCGCTGGCCGCGTCCGACCTGGCGGCGCTGAAGGCGCAGGGGATCTACGCCATCGTGGGGCAGGACTCGGTCGGGCTGGCCAACGTGGACGATCCGACCATCGTCGGCTGGTGGGCCTCGCCCGACGAGCCCGACAACGCGCAGGACAAGCCCGACGGCACCTGCTGCGGCCCCCCGGTCGCGCCGGCCACCATGATCTCGGAGTACGACACGTACAAGGCCGCCGACCCCACCCGGCCCGTCTACGTGGGGCTGGGCCAGGGCGTGGCGTACGACGGCTGGGAGGGGCGGGGCAGCAACGCGCCGGCCGAGTCGGGATACATGCCCGCCGGCGACATCCTCGACTTCGACATCTACCCCTATAACAACTGCGACGGCGACGCGAACGAGCAGGTGACCTGCGGCCAGTTCTGGCTCAACGCCGTCGGGATCGACCGCCTCCACCAGTGGTCGGCGCGCGGGCAGGCCGCCTGGACCGACATCGAGACCACCACGATCGCCGCCGGCGGCACGCACCCGCCGACACCGCAGCAGACGCGCTCGGAGGTCTGGCTGTCGCTGATCCACGGCGCCAACGGCATCGCCTACTTCGTCGACACCTGGCAGCCCAGCTTCCGCGAGGACGGCATCTTCGCCGACTCGACGATGGTCGCCGCCGTGACCGCGCTGAACGCGCAGATCGAGACGCTGGCGCCCGAGCTGAACAGCGCCGACATCCCCAACCTGGCCAGCGTGACGAGCTCGAACAGCGCGGCGCCCATCGACCTGATGGTCAAGGCGCACGGCCAGACGCTCTACCTCTTCGCCGCCGTCTCCCGCGCCGGCACGGCGACCGGAACCTTCACCGTCGCCGGGATGACCGGCGGCGCCACGGCGACCGTCCTGGGGGAGAGCCGGACGGTCAAGGTCACGGCGGGGACCTTCTCCGACGCCTTCGCCGCCAACGACGTCCACCTCTACGAGATCGATCTGACCGCCGCGACCTGCCCGTGACGGGGCGGCGGTCGTGGAGGGGCGGCAGTCGTGTAAGATTGCCGCCGTCATGGACCTGAAAGGGAAGCTCGGCGAGGCGGGGGCCGTCGACGCCTCGCTGTCGGACCTGGCGCGCGGCGTGATCGGCTCGGAGATCCTGCGCATCGCCGCCGAGATCCGGGCGCTCAAGGCCAAGGGGGCCCAGATCTGCAACCTGACCGTGGGCGACTTCGATCCGGCGCAGTTCCCGGCCCCCGCGGCGCTGCTCGACGGGATGCGGGCCGCGCTGGCCGCCGGGCAGACCAACTACCCGCCGTCCGACGGGGTGATCCAGCTCCGCGAGGCGGTGGCGCGCTACTACGACCAGCGGCTGGGCCTCTCCTACCCGGTCGAGTCGATGCTGATCACCGGCGGCGCGCGCCCGCTGCTCTACGGGACCTACCGGACGGTGCTCGATCCCGGCGACGTGGTCGTCTACCCGGTGCCGTCGTGGAACAACAACCACTACGCCTACCTGTGCGGCGCGCGGGCGATCGAGATCCCGGTGCGGGCGGCGTCGAACTTCTTCCCCACCGTCGACGACCTGCGGCCCCACCTGCCGTACGCGCGGCTGGTGCTGCTCAACTCGCCGCTCAACCCGACCGGCACGGCCATCGATCCCGAGGTGCTGCGCGCGATCTGCGAGGCGATCGTCGAGGAAAACCGCCGCCGCGAGCGGGCCGGCGGCAAGGCCGCCTGGCTCTGCTACGACCAGGTCTACTGGCAATTGGTGTTCGGGAACGCCAAGCACGTCACCCCGCCCGAGGTCTGTCCCGACATCGCCCCCTACACCGTCATCCTCGACGCGGCGTCGAAGAGCTTCGCGGCCACCGGGCTGCGGGTCGGCTGGGCGGTGATGCCGCCGGCGGCGCGGCAGCGGATGGCCGACATCCTGGGCCACGTCGGCGCCTGGGCGCCGCGGCCGGAGCAGGTGGCGATGGCCGCGCTGCTCGACGACGGCCCGGCGGTCGACGCCTACCTCGGCGAGATGCGCCCGCGCGTCGCCGAGCGGCTCGATCGGCTGGCCGCCGGCTTCGCGGCCATGCGCCGGGACGGCCTGCCCGTGGAGGTCATCGCGCCGCAGGGGGCGATCTACCTCTCGGTCCGGTTCGCGCTCCCCGGGCGCACCAACGAGGAGACGCGCAAGCTGCTGCTCGACCGCGCGGGGCTGGCGCTGGTGCCGTTCCAGGCCTTCGGCCTGCGCGAGGAGAGCGGCTGGTTCCGGATCTCCGTGGGCGCCGTCTCGCTGGCGGAGATCGACGCCGCGCTGCCGCGGGTGCGCGCGGCGCTCGCCGGCTAGGACGTGCCGCCAGAGGGGACCTGACGTTGTCGCGCGGCGCCCTGGCCGTGTTCGCGCTGGCGGTCGTGCTGCGCGTCGGCCTCTTCCCGTTCGAGGAGAACAAGCACGGCGACGCGCCGATGCGCGCGCTCATCGCCGAGCGGCTGGTGCTCGAGCCCGCCAGCGCCGCGCGGCCGCGCACCTACTGCCAGTTCGGCCCGCTGCACACCACGCTGATGCGGCCGTTCATCGCGCTCGATCCCGACGCGCCCCGCTCGTCGCGCTACCTGTCGCTGCTCTGCGGCCTGGCCGTCTTCTTCCCCTTCCTGGCCTTCGCGCGCCGGCTGGTCGGCGAGCGGCGCGCCGAGCTGGCGGCCTTCGCGCTGGCCGTCTCGCCGCTGCACCTGCAGGCCTCGACCACCGCCTCCAGCGAGGCGCTCTACCTGCTGTTGTGGGTGGCGGCGATCGAGCGGCTGCTGGCCGCGCTGGAGTCGAAGCGGCTCGCCACCTTCGCCGTCGCCGGCCTCTGCGCCTCGCTGGCGGCTGTCACCCGCTACGACGCCTGGCTGGCGCTGCCGATGGTGGTCGCCGCCGCCTGGTGGTTCACCGCCCGCGCCGAGCGCGCGGCGGTCACCCGGGGCCTGGCCGTGTTCGCGCTGGCGGCGGCGGTCTTCCCGCTCGCCTGGCTCGCCTGGGGGGCGGCGGCCGGCGGCGATCCGTTCTTCTTCGCCCACTACATCGAGAGCGATCACGCCGAGCTGGGGGCCACGGCGGCGGCCCGCTACGGGGCCCTGCTCGGGCGGGCGCGGCAGCTCGGCGTCTGGTCGCTGGCCTTTCTGGCGGCGATGACGCCGCCGGCCGCCGTGCTGGCCGTGGCGGCGCTGAGGCGCGGCGCGCGGGCGCTCTCGCCGGCGATGCGGGTGACGCTGGTGGCGGCGCTGGGGCCGCCGGCGATCTACCTCGCCGAGGGGCTGGTCGCGCAGAGCTT
>DASZVW010000416.1:0-10167 GCA_035546895.1 Polyangia bacterium | reverse complement strand
CAGGTTGGTGGAGGCGACGTTGCTCGTCAGCCAGGTGCAGCCGCTGCAGCTCGAGATGCTGCCGTTCTGCTGGATCTCGGTGCCGACCCAGTTGGACATGAACTGCAGGTAGCTGTACGAGGCGAGCGAGCCGCCGGGGTTGTTGGTCCCCCAGGCGAACGGGCAGCCGAACGGATCCTCGTTGAGCGTCGTCGAGCCGCAGCTCCCGGTGGTGACGCTGCCGCCGGTCCCGGTGGCGCCGCCGGTGGCCGGCGCGCCGCCGGTGCCGGTGGTCCCGCCGGTCGCTTTACTGCCACCAGTGCCGGTGGCGCCGCCAGTGGCCTTGCTGCCGCCGGCGCCTGTCGACCCGCCGGTGGCCGTGGCGCCGCCGGTGCCGGTGGCGCCGCCGGTGGCCCTGCTGCCGCCGGTGCCGGTGGTGCCGCCGGTCGCGGTGTCGCCGCCGCTTCCCGACGCCGACCCTCCGGTTCCGCTCTGATCGGTCCCGTCGCTGCCGCCGCCGCAGCCGGTGGCGACCAGCGCCGCCGAACCGGACAGCGCGACGAGCAAGGGGAAAACTCTGGACGCAAACTTCCCAAGCGAACGAGCTGGGGGCATCGTTACCTCACAGGTGTCGCCGTGTATGCCGGAAGGCTCACGGTTCGATCACGAAATCGTGGCCGCGATTTTACCTCGGCCCCTTGCGCCTCGACCGGACCGGGCCTACACCTGCGCACATGAAGACACGTACGCTCGGCGGGAAGAGCAAGCTCGAGGTCTCGGCGCTCGGCCTCGGCTGCATGGGGATGAGCGAGTTCTACGGTCCGGCGTCGGAGGAGGAGGCGATCGCCACCATCCACGAGGCGCTCGATCGTGGCGTCACCTTCCTCGACACCGCCGACATGTACGGCCCGTTCACCAACGAGCGGCTGGTGGGGCGCGCGCTCCGGGGGCGCCGCGACGGCGTGGTGCTGGCGACCAAGTTCGGGAACGTCCGCAAGGAGGACGGGACGTTCGTGGGGATCAGCGGCAAGCCCGAGTACGTGCGGCAGGCCTGCGACGCCTCGCTCGAGCGCCTCGGCGTCGACCACATCGACCTCTATTACCAGCACCGCGTCGACCGGCAGACGCCGATCGAGGAGACGGTGGGGGCGATGGCCGAGCTGGTCCGCGCGGGGAAGGTCCGCCACCTCGGGCTGTCGGAGGCGTCGGCGGCGACGATCCGGCGCGCGCACGCGGTCCACCCGATCACGGCGCTGCAGACCGAGTACTCGCTGTGGACGCGCGATCCCGAGGACGAGATCTTCCCGACCATCCGCGAGCTGGGGATCGGCTTCGTGGCCTATAGCCCGCTCGGGCGCGGCTTCCTGACCGGGCGCTTCCGTACCGCCGCCGACTTCGCCCAGGGCGACTTCCGGGCCTCGAACCCGCGCATGTCGGCGGAGAACCTGGCCAAGAACGTCGCGCTGGCCGATCGCGTGCGCGAGCTGGCCGCCGAGAAGAAGGTGACGCCGGGGCAGCTGGCGCTCGCCTGGGTGCTGGCGCGCGCCAAGGACATCGTGCCGATCCCGGGGACCACCAAGCGGACGCACCTCGGCGAGAACCTGGCCGCCGCCGACGTCGAGCTGAGCGCGGCGGAGCTGGCGCGCCTCGACGCCGCCTTCCCCAAGGACGTGGCGGCGGGCGCGCGCCACGCCGAGGGGGGGATGCGGAACCTCAACGGCTGACCGCGCGACGCCTCAGCCCGCCGCGGCCAGCTTGGGCGGCGGCGCCTGCTTGGCGATGAGCTGCGCCAGCTCCGGCTTGCACGAGCCGCAGCCGGTGCCCGCCTTGGTCACCTCGCCGAGCGCCTCCACGGTGCAGGCGCCGCCGGCGATCGCCTCGCAGAGCCGCGCGGCGCCGACCCGGTGGCAGGTGCAGACCAGCCGCTCGGCCGGCGCGGCGGCGAGGCCGGCGTTGGGGCAGAGCGCCTCCAGCGGATCGGCGGGGAGGGGGTCGCCGCGGTCGAAGAGCTGCACCAGGCTGGCGGCCGCCTCGGTGTTGCCGACGAACAGCGCCCCCACCAGCTTGCCGTCGCGCACGATCAGCTTGCGGTAGGAGCCCCGCCGCGTCTCCACGATCTGCAGGACCTCGTCGCTCTCCAGCTCGGGCTCCACCCGCCCCAGGGAGGCGACGTCGACGCCGGCCACCTTGAGCCGGGTGTAGAGCTTCGAGCCGCGGTAGCGCGCCAGCGGGTTCGCGCCCGAGAGGATCTCGGCCAGCACGGCGGCCTGCTCCCAGGCGGGGGCCACGATGCCGTAGGTGCGGGCGGCGTGCTCGGCGCACTCGCCGATGGCGTAGACGCCGGGGGCCTCGGTGGCCAGCGCGTCGTTGACGATGACGCCGCGGTTGATGGGGATCCCCGAGGCGCGCGCCACCTCGACGCGCGGGCGGACGCCGCAGGCCAGCACCACCATGTCGGCGGCCAGCGCCGTGCCGTCGTCGAGCCGCACCCCCTCGACCACCAGCTCGCCCAGGATCGCCTCCACGGTGTGCGCGGTGCGGACGAAGATCCCGCAGCGCTCGATCTCGCGCTCCAGCATCTCGCCCCCCATCTCGTCGAGCTGGAGGTTCATCAGCCGCTTGCTGCCGTGGATGACGGTCACGTGCAGCCCGCGATCGGCCAGCACCTTGGCCGCCTCGAGGCCGAGCAGGCCGCCGCCCAGGACCACCGCGCTGTCGCCGGGGCGCGCGTGGGCGCGCATGCGCGTGCAGTCGTTCATGGTCCGGTAGACGAACACCCCGGGGCGGAGCTCGCCGTCGTCGCCGGTCATCCCCTCGAGCGGCGGTACCGTCGGCTGGCTGCCGGTGGCCAGCACCGCCGCGTCGTAGCGGTGGCGCGCGCCGTCGGCGGTCTCGATCTGCTTGGCGGCGGTGTCGAGCCGCCTGACCACCGCGCCGTCGTGGAGGCGGATGCCGTGCGCCTCGTACCAGGCGCGCGGCTTGGTGACGATCGCCTCCGGCGCCGCGCCGGCCAGCACCTTGCTGAGCATGACCCGGTTGTAGGCGCCGCCCTTCTCCTCGCCGTAGACCACCACCTCGAAGCGCGCCGTCGCCTGGCGCTCGAGCAGCTCGTCGAGCAGGCGGCAGGTCGCCATCCCGTTGCCGACGATGGCCAGCGTCTTCCTGCGCACGGTCAGCCGCTCCCCGGCGCGGCGGCGGCGCGCACCGCGCAGACCTTGAACTCCGGCATCCGGCTGATCGGATCGAGCGCCGGCACGGTGAGGAGGTTGGCGGCGCTCTTGCCGCCCCAGTGGAACGGCGCGAACAGGGTGTCGGGGCGGATGTCGGGGCTGACGGCGACGGCGAAGGTCACCTCGCCGCGGCGGCTCTCGACCCGCAGGCGGCCGCCGTCGGCGACGCCCAGGCGGGCGGCCAGGCGCGGGTGGAGCTGCAGGCGCGGCGCGGGCCGCACCTCGGTGAGGGCGGCGACCCGCCTCGTCTGCGCGCCCGAGTTGTAGTGCTCCTTGTAGCGGCCGGTGGTGAAGTAGAGCGGGTAGGCGGCGTCGGGGAGCTCGGCGGCGTCGCGGTGGCGCACGGGGTGGAAGCGCGCCTTGCCGTCGGGGAAGGCGAAGCGCTCGCCGAACAGGCGCGGCGTGCCCGGGTGGTCGGGGGCCGGGCAGGGCCAGAAGACGCCGTCGTGCGCGCCCAGCTTGTCGTAGCTGAGGCCGCTGTAGTCGGCGCGGCCGCCGGCCGAGGCGCGCGCCAGCTCGGCGAACACCGCCTCGGTGGAGGCGAACCGGAAGCGCGCCCCTTCGCCGAGCCGCTCGGCCAGCGCGGCGATGATCTCCAGGTCGGTGCGCGCGCCGGGCGGCGGCGGGCGGACGCGGCGGCGCAGGAGCACGCGCCCCTCGAGGTTGGTCATGGTCCCGTCCTCCTCGGCCCACTGGGCGATCGGCAGGACCACCTGCGCGGCGGCGGCGGTCTCGTTGAGGAAGGCGTCGCAGACGACCAGGAGATCGAGCGCGGCCAGCCGCTCGCCGACGTGGCGCGCGTGGGGCGAGGCGACCGCCAGGTTGGAGCCGAAGACCAGCAGCGCGCGGATCCCCCCCTCGGGCCCCAGCGCGTCGACGAGCTCGTAGGCGCTCTTCCCCTTGCCCGGCAGGTCCGCGGCGTCGACGCCCCAGACGCGCGCCACCGCCGCCCGGTCCTCGGGGTTCTCGATCGAGCGGTAGCCGGGGAGCTGGTCGGCCTTCTGGCCGTGCTCGCGCCCCCCCTGGCCGTTCCCCTGGCCGGTGAGGCAGCCGTAGCCGCTGCGCGGCCGGCCGACCTTGCCCAGCGCCAGCATCAGGTTGGTGAAGGCGACGACCGTGTCGGCCCCCTTCGACTGCTGCTCGGGGCCGCGGCCCGAGAGGAGCATCGCGCTCTCGGCCTCGGCCAGCAGGTGGACGGCGCGCCGCTGCCTGTCGATCGACACGCCGGTCACCCGTTCGACCTGGGCCGGGTGCACGGCCAGCACCGCCTGGCGCGCCGCCTCGAACCCGGTCGTGCGCGCGGCGACGTACGCCTCGTCGACGAGCCCGTCCTCGAGCGCCAGGTGCAGGAGGCCGTTGGCCAGCAGCAGATCGGTCCCCGGCGTGAGCTGCAGGTGCAGCTCGGCCATCCGCGCGGTGTCGGTGCGGCGCGGGTCGACGACGATGAGCGCCCCCTGCGCCCGCTGCGCGGCGATCCACTGCATGAGGGGCGGCATCGTCTCGGCGGCGTTCGAGCCCCAGAGCAGCAGCGTCTTGGTCTCGGCGATGTCGGCGACCGGGAAGGGGAGGCCCCGGTCGACGCCGAAGGCCCGGTTCTGGCCGGCCGCCGCCGAGGCCATGCAGTAGCGGCCGTTGTAGTCGACGTGCGGCGTGCGCAGCGCCAGCCGGGCGAACTTCCCCAGCAGGTAGGCCTTCTCGTTGGTGAGCGCGCCGCTGCCGAACGCCGCCAGCGCCGCCGGGCCGTGCGCGGCGCGCAGGGCCAGGAGGCGCCCGGCCACGAAGTCGAGCGCGGCGTCCCAGGAGGCGGGCTGAAGGCGGCCGTCGGGGCCGCGCAGGAGCGGCGCCGTCACCCGCTCGCGGTGGTCGAGCAGCTCGGCGGAGGTGAACCCCTTGATGCACATCTGGCCGCGGTTGACCGGGAACGCCTCGTCGGGCCGGACCTCCAGCGCGGCCGTCACGGTCATCCCGCACTGGAACGCGCAGTACGGGCAGTGGGTCCGGATCGGGAGCGAGGTGGGGGGAGCGGGCATCGAGGCGCCGCGGGGCGCCTCTCATTCATTAACCGGTTTCGCGTTTCGGAGAGGTTTCGACGTGCCCCGAGTTCAGTTAACCGCCGTCGGAGAATCGCCCGGCGCGGTCGGCTCGATCGGCTCGCCCGCCAGCACCTTCAGGAACGCCGCCTCGTCGAGCGTCGCCACCCCCAGCTTGGCCGCCTTGTCGAGCTTCGACCCCGGGCTCTCCCCGACCACCAGGTAGCTGGTCTTCGCCGACAGGCTGTTGGTCACCTTCCCCCCCTCGGCCTCGATGCGCGCCTTGGCCTCCTCGCGCGACAGGGCCGCCAGCGTCCCGGTGATGACGAAGGTCTGCCCGGTCAGCCGGCCGGTGCGCGGGGCGCGCTGCTCCTCGAGGCGGACGCCGGCCCGCCGGAGCTTGTCGAGCTCGGCGCGGGTCTCCGGGCGATCGAAGTAGGCGCGCACGGTGCCCGCGATGACGTCGCCGACGCCGTCGACGGCGGCGATCTCCTCGGCCGGGGCGGTCGCGATGCGGTCGATCGAGCCGAAGGCGTCGGCCAGCGCGCGCGACGCCGAGCCGCCGACGTGGCGGATGCCGAACCCGTTCAGCAGCCGATCGATCGGGCGGTCCTTGGCGGCGGCGATGGCGGCCGACAGGTTGGCGATCGCCTTGTCCTTGTAGTTGGGGAGCTGCCCGAGCTCGGCGGCCGTCAGGAAGAAGATGTCGGCCGGGGTGGCGATCAGGCCCCGGTCGAGCAGCTCGCCGGCGGTCCGCTCGCCCAGGTGCTCGATGTCCATGGCGCCGCGGCCGGCGAAGTGGACGATGCGGGCCAGCACCTGCGCCGGGCACTGCAGGTTCGGGCAGCGCGCCACCGCCTCCTCCTCGGGGCGGACGATCGGCGTCCCGCACACCGGGCAGTCGACCGGCATCACGAAGGCCCGCTCGCTCCCGTCGCGCAGGCTGGGGATGGGGGCCACCACCTCGGGGATCACCTCGCCGGCGCGGCGCACGACCACCGTGTCACCGATCAGCACCCCCTTGCGCGCCACCTCCTGCGCGTTGTGCAGGGTGGCCATGGAGATGGTGACGCCGCCGACCCGCACCGGCTCCAGGATGGCGAACGGCGTGACCGCGCCCGTGCGCCCGACCGAGGCCTGGATGTCGCGCAGCTTGGTGGTCTGTTCTTCGGCGGGGAACTTGTAGGCGATCGCCCAGCGCGGGAACTTGGAGGTCGCCCCCAGCTCGTTGGCGTCGGCGAGCCGGTCGACCTTGATGACCGCGCCGTCGATCTCGTGCTCGAGCGCGTGGCGGCGGGCCGCCATGTCGGCCACGTAGGCGCGCACGTCGTCGAGCGTCGCGCAGGGCTTCGACTCCGGGTGGGTGCGCAGCCCCAGCTCGCGCAGGTAGGCCAGCGTCTCGGTGTAGCTGCCGAGCGGCCGCCCGTCGAGCCGGATGAGGCCGTGGAAGTAGACGCTGAGCGGCTTGCTGGCCGTCACCGCCGGGTCCTTCTGGCGCAGGAGGCCGGCGGTGGCGTTGCGCGGGTTGGCCAGCAGCGGCTTGCCGGCGGCGCCCAGCTCGTCGTTGAGGCGATCGAAGTCCTCGAGCCGCAGGAAGACCTCGCCGCGCACCTCCAGCCAGGCGGGCGGGTGGTCGCCGCGCAGCCGGTGGGGGATGGCGCGGATGGTCTTCACGTTGGCGGTCACGTCCTCGCCCACGTCGCCGTCGCCGCGGGTGGCGCCGCGGGTCAGCTTGCCGTGCTCGTAGGTGACGGCGATGGAGACGCCGTCGATCTTCGGCTCGCCGACGTAGGTGGTCTCGCGGCCGAGCCCCTTGACCACCCGGTCGCGCCAGGCGACGAGCTCCTGGTCGTCGAACACGTTGTCCAGCGAGAGCAGGCGCGCCGAGTGCTTGACCGGCGCGAACCGCGCCGCCGCGGCGCCCCCCACCCGCTGCGTCGGTGAGTCGGGGGTGAGCAGCTCCGGGTGCTTCTCCTCCAGCGCCCGCAGCTCGCGCAGCAAGGTGTCGAACTCGCCGTCGGAGATCTCGGGCGCGTCGAGCACGTAGTAGCGGTAGTTGTGGTGCTCGATGCGGGCGCGCAGCTCCTCGACCCGGAGCTTGGCCGCCGCGAGCTCGGCTTCCTGCACGTCGTGCATGGCCCGTGTCGTACCACGGCGTCAGCCGAAGCGGTGCAGCGCCTGGTGCCGCCGGAGCGCGGTGCCGAGCGCCCAGCCGTAGAGCGCCGACAGCACGTCGCCCACCGAGTTGGCCAGCGTGTCCTGCGTCGGGTAGGCGAAGACGGCCGGGACCAGGTTCTTGAGGACGTGCTCGACGATCTCCCAGCCGACCGCGATCCCCAGCATCGGCCAGAAGCCGAGCCCGACGAGGCCGGCGGCCAGGCCGACCAGGCCGTGGAACAGCGAGTAGCGGTCGAAGGGCGCGTAGTTGATCTCACCCGGCCGCGCCATCCGCTGGGGGGCCATGCCTCGAATTTGAGGCCGATCTCAGCCGCCGCCTAGGGGCCGAAGCGAGTCAGGGCCGCCAGGAGCGCCGCGCCGAGCGGGATCAACGCCAGCCACCAGAGGCCCGACCAGGCGATCGGCACCCGGAGCGCGTGCAGCCGCTCGGTGGGGAGCGTCGCGGTCGCGGCCATGGCCGCGGCCGGCCGCCAGCCCCACTCGAGGTCCGGGCGCCGCGCCACCTCGGCCGTCCCGTGGACGCGCCGGCGCGGCGGGCGCGCCTCCACGGCCCGCGCGTCGCGGGCGAGCCCGGCCGCCAGCACCACCGACGGCAGCGGGTGCCCGCAGGGGGGCGGCAGCTTGGTGGGCGGCAGGCGGGCCGGGGCGGGCGTCGCGCCGGCCGGCACCGCGCCGTAGCGCCGGGTGCGGCTGCGCGGCTCGGCGTCGAGCGCGACGTCGAGGGCCAGCCGGGGGACGCCGTCACGGGTCGCCGGGTCGACCGCGATCCGGCGGATGGTCCCCGCCGCCGACACCGCCCCCTCGGCGCCGAGCACCACGTCGACGCCGCCGTCGAGCCGCAGGAACGGCAGCGTCGCCGTCAGGTGGACCATCTCGTCGCCCACCTGCGCCTCGCAGCGCAGCGGCCGGTCGACGCCGCCCACGCGCAGCTTGGCCGGCAGCACCTGCTTCGAGCGGGCGGCGATCAGCCGGTCGATGGCGGCCGTCGTGGCCGGCTTGAGCTCGCCGAACGACACCGCCAGCTCGAACCCGCCCGGCGCGGCGGTGACGCGCACGATCTTCCCGGTGACCGGGCGGGGGCCGTGCGGCAGCAGGAGGTCGCAGCGGATCTCGGTCCCGATCGGGCACCATTCGGCGGAGACCAGCGAGAGCCCGCTGGCGCTCAGATCGACGCCGCGCCCGTAGATCCGCCCCCGCCCGTCGATCCGCCCCAGACAGATCGCTTCGTCGTACCGGATTCGAGGCGAGACCCGTCGAGCCTGCGTCATGCGCCCCCCTTGCCTGCAAGTTTCCCACGCCGCGCGACGGATGAAAGGCGCGAAGCGCGTCCGGCCGCATTTTCGGAGGACTTTCCATGACACCGCCGCCGACGTCGCCCGATCGGCGCCCAGGTAGGTGGCCGTGATCCGCTCAGGGTTCCCGCGGTGGATCGCCCCAGGGCGGCAGCGGCGGCAGGCCGAGCACCTCGCGCACCAGCGCGAACGAGCGCCGGTGGACCGGGCAGGCGCCCAGCTTCTTGAGCGCGCTGGCGTGCGCCGACACCGGGTAGCCCTTGTGCTGGGCGAAGCCGTAGCCGGGGTACTCCGCGTCGAGCGCCCGCATCCGGGCGTCGCGCGCGGTCTTGGCCAGGATCGACGCCGCCGCGATCGAGAGGCTCTTGCCGTCGCCGCCCACGATCCGCTCCTGCGGCAGCGCCACCTCGCGCAGCTTGCGGCCGTCGATGAGCAGGTGCTCGGCGGCCGGGGCCAGCGCCGCGATGGCCCGCCGCATGGCGGAGAGGCCGGCCCAGTAGATGTTGATGCGGTCGATCTCCTCGACCTCGGTGAAGGCCACCGCCCAGGCGACGGCGCGCGCCTTGATGACCGGCGCCAGGCGCTCGCGCGTCTCGGCGTCGAGCTGCTTCGAGTCGTCCACCTCGGGGATGCGCGTCCCGGGCGCCAGGATCACGGCGGCGGCTGCGACCGGCCCGGCGAGCGGGCTCATCCCCGCCTCGTCGACGCCGGCGATCCGGGTGACGCCCGTCTCCCACAGCGCCGTCTCGAAGCGCAGCATCGTCCGCAGCCGCTGCCCCTCGGCGCGGTTGTCGCGCCGGCGCCGGTGGACCGCCTCCAGGATGGCGCGCGCGCCGGCCCGCGGGTCGGCCGCCAGCGCCGCCTCCACCGCGGCCGGCAGCGGGCGCCCGCGCTCGACGTAGCGCTCGCGCAGCTCCTGCAGCGAGGGGAGGGGCGCCGGCTCCCGCGTCACGGCGGCAGGGTGGCGAGGGCGGCGCGCGCCTCCTCGGCGTGCGCGCCGATGGGGGCCAGGTCCAGGTACTTGCGGAAGGCGTCGCGCGACTCGGCGAGCCGGCCGCTGTCGCGCTGGACCTTCCCGACGATCACGTAGGCGTCGGCGTAGCGGGGGTTGGCGGCGATCGCCAGGTGCGCCAGGTCCATCGCCTCGCCCGAGCGCCCGGCGGTCAGCGCCGCCTCGGCCCGGTGGGTCAGCACGTCGGCCGGCTCGGCGGCGGTCGCCTGGGCGTCGGCGTGGTGGCGCCCCGCCTGCGCGTGCAGGACGCCGGCGACGACGAACGCCAGGATGGCGGCGCCGCCGACCACCGCGACCGTCCGCCGCCGGCCGGCGACGGGCGCGCGCAGATCGTAGTGGGGAGCGGTGGCCGGATCGTGCGCCAGCGCCTCCACCGGCACCTCGCCGTCGACCAGCCAGTGCAGCGTCGACTCGGAGAGCCCCATCTCCTGCTTGGGCTCGGCGGC
>DASZVW010000415.1:0-2839 GCA_035546895.1 Polyangia bacterium | reverse complement strand
TCATCGACGCCACCAAGGCGGACATCACCCACGTCCACTACGCCGACGAGCACAACGCGGTCGACTTCGAGCGCGGCAAGGACGAGAAGAACGCGCCGGTCTGGATCCACCTGGTCCCGAGCGCCGAGGAGGCGGCCAAGCCGGCCAAGGCCGAGAGCAAGGCGACGCCGCCCAAGCCCCCCGCCCCGCCGCGCGACCTCGTGGGGGGCGAGCCGGCGCTCAAGGTGCTCGATCAGTTCGCGCCGCTCGTCTCGCCGCGCGCCTTCGGCCAGCTCGACGCCGCCAAGCTCAAGGAGCTGGGGCTGGAGACGCCCACGCGCAAGCTCGACGTCACCGTCAAGGGGGACGTCCGCCACTACGTCGTCGGCCAGCCCGAGAAGGCGCCCGGGGGCGAGTCGTTCCTGCGCGACACCCGCGACGGCCGCGTCTACCTGATGCCGCGCGGGATGCTCGCCGACCTGCAGAACCCCAACCACCTGGTCGACCGCCGCCTGCACGCCTTCGATCTCGGCGACTTCGATCGGATGGTGCTGGCCGCGGGCGGCAAGTCGAAGGAGTACCTGCAGCTCGATCGCGAGGCGCGCGCCAAGGCGGGGTTCGCGCCGGCCAAGACGCCCGACAAGCGCGATCAGATGGCCAAGAACTGGCACGACGCCGTCTGGCGCGCCTTCCCCTCGGAGATCCTGGGGCGCGGCGAGGACCCGCCCGGCGGCAAGCCGGCGATCGTCCTGCGCGTCGACTACTACGACGGCAAGACCGCCATCGGGTACATGGAGCTGGGGCGCGAGGGGACCTCGGGCGCCGTCTCCGAGGAGCCGAGCGGCGACGTCTACGCCCGCACCGAGCACACCGCCGGCTGGATGAAGCTGCACAACGGCGCCCAGCTGCTCGCCGACGCGCAGAAGCTGATAGGAAGCCCTTAGGATCCACCGGCGCCGGCGGGTTGACCTGGGGGCGGGCGCGGGAAAGAATCGGCCGGTGAAGAGGGGCCTGGCGCTGCTGTTTGCCGCCGCCGTGCTGGCGGCCGCCTACGCGGGGTCGCGCGCCGTCGAGGCGAGCCGGGTGCGCGCCGTCCGCGCGGAGGCGGCGCGGGTGGCGGAGGCGAGCGGGATGCGGGCCACCGACGCGCTCGGCGCCCACGTCCGCGAGCTGAAGCTCGAGGCCCAGAACGCCGCCTCCAACCCGCGCCTGGTGGCGGCGCTGCGCGGGAACGTCGACGCGGCGACGCTGCAGGACCTGTTCCGCACCGAGGCCTGGTGGGAGCCGTACCGGAACGCCTTCAAGGTCTACGCGGTCGCCTTCGAGGGGGACAAGCTGGACGTCATCGAGGGGATGAAGAACGCGGAGTTCGCCTCCGATCTCCTCATCCGCCAGGCGCGCGAGGGGCACGAGGCGGTGGCGCAGATCGTGATGGGCAAGGGGTGGCCGTTCGCCGCCGCCGCCGCCGACATCGATCTCCCCGGCAAGCCGGTGCCGGCGGTGCTGCTGCTGGCCAGGCCGATCGACGAGGGCGCCATCCGCAAGCTGGCCGAGAAGGCGCGCGGCCCGGTGCTCCTCTCCGACGGCGCGCGCCCGGTGCTGGAGGCGGGCGCCGAGCCGGAGCGCGACCTCCTGCGCGCAGCCGTGGGCAACGAGGCGCGCGCCCCCATTTTCGAGTCCCCCGACGGCGGCGGACTTTGGGCGGCGGCGGTCAGCCCCGTGGTCCCCGGGCTCTGGCTCTGGACCTTCGGCGGCGGGGCCGCGGCCGCGCACGACGCCGACAGCACCGCGGTGGTCACCACCGCGGTGGTCTGGTCGGTGGCCGGCGTGCTGGCCCTGGGCGGCCTCTTCTTCGGGCTCCGCCGCCGCGGGCGGGACGACGACGCCCCCGGCGACGCCCCCGCGGGCGAGGCGCCGGACGGGCGCCCGCTGACCGGCTCGGGCTCGCCGGCGTTCCGCACCCGGCAGGGGCTCGGCGACCCGAAGGGGCAGCTCCCGGGCTCGATGTCGCGCGCCACCCGCGAAGGCGGCGGCCTGGCCGAGGCGGCGACCGAGATCCACGGCGGCCCGCTGCCGCGCTCGGGCTCGACCACCAGCTTCGGCCGCTACCAGCTCCTCGATCTCCTCGGCGAAGGGGGGATGGCGCAGGTCTTCACCGCGGTGACCTTCGGGGCCGAGGGGTTCCGCCGCACCTTCGTGGTCAAGCGGCTGCGCGCCGAGCTGTCGCGCGATCCGGCGGTGGTGGCGCAGTTCATCGACGAGGCCAAGCTCGGCTCGACGCTGGTCCACTCCAACGTCATCCCGGTGTTCGACTTCGGCAAGGTGGGCGACGAGTACTACCTGGCGCAGGAGTACATCCTGGGGCGCGACATGGGGCGCCTCACCGTCCGTTCGCTCGAGCGGCTCGCGCGCCCGGCCAACCTCACCACCGTCCTCTACGTCGCCGCGCAGACGCTGCTGGCGCTGGAGTACGCGCACGGCAAGCTGGGCGACGGCGGCCGGCCGCTGGGGATCGTCCACCGCGACGTCTCGCCCAGCAACATCCTCCTCTCGGCGCGCGGCGAGGTGAAGCTGTTCGACTTCGGCATCGTCAAGGCCGAGGGGCGCGTCACCAAGACCCAGCACGGGGTGGTCAAGGGGAACGTCAGCTTCATGTCCCCCGAGCAGGCGCGCGGCGCCGACGTCGACGGGCGCGCCGATCTCTTCTCGCTGGGCCTGGTCCTCTACTACTGCCTGACCGGCGAGGTCCTCTACCGCGGGGAGACCACCTACGAGCTGCTGGTCAAGGCCGCCACCGGCCCCGGCCCCGACGAGCTGGGGCGCATCGCCGCCCTCCCCGGTCCCGCCGCCGCCATCGTGC
>DASZVW010000414.1:0-1836 GCA_035546895.1 Polyangia bacterium | reverse complement strand
TCGTGGGGGCGATCGTCGCGCCCCCGAGCCCGTATTCGGTGAGGTGGGTCTCCACGATGCCCCCTGGTGGCGCGGCGCCGGTCGAGCTCGAGCCGGTGGTCGAGCACGCCTGCGGACCCGCCGGCAGCGATCTCAATCCGGCGGCGATGGCCTCGAGCGGCGGCGCCTTCGGGGACCCGGCCGTCCGGACGGCGCAGTTCGTCGCCGGCTTCGGGGCCAGCGGCGCCTCGACCTCGATCTGCAACGCCGACTACGCCGGCGTCCTGACCGGGCTGGTCGCCAAGATCGAAGCCGACGCCGACCGGCCGGCGGCGTCTCCGTCGGGCGCCGCGGGAGAGGCGGACGCCGGCGGCGCTTCGACGGGGGCGGGCGGCGGCGCGATCACCGGGACGGGCGCCACCTCCGGGACGAACACCGGCGGCGGCGCGGGGTCGTCGCCCGGCGTGATGGGCGTCGACGGGCTGCGCGAGACCGGCTGCGCGGGCGGCTGCGACGTCGGCTCTCCGGGGAGCCGGGCCTGGGTCATCGGCCTGGCGCTGGTCGCGCTCGCCGGCACCCGGCGGCACCGGCGCTGAAGACGCGCCGGTCTTACGCGCGCGAGGGGACGAAGGTGACGGCGCCGATCCGCACCGGGGCGTCGCCCTTGGTGATCCCGGCGGCGGCTTCGAGCTGCATCGGCTTGGTGCAGGAGAGGCCGCCCCGGCTCATGAAGCGGAGCTCGAAGGTGCGGGTCTGGCCGGCCTCGATGGAGAGCGGCTCGTCCGCCTGCCAGCTGGTCGTCGGGATGGCGCGCCCGTCGGCGCCGCGCAGGTGGAAGCCGTCGCGATGGACGACCAGCGGGGGCGGCGCCGCGTTGCGGACCTCCACCTCCAGCTTGGTCTCGACGAGCGGGACGCCCGGCAGCTCGGTCTCGACGGTCTCGGTGCAGCTCTGTCGCAACAGCGCCACGGCGACGCCGTTGTCGGCCGTCGCGGCGCCGCTGTTTTGAACCGGCGGACGGAGCGCGCAGGCGGGGGTGACGACGGTCAGCGCGGCCAGCGTCGAGAAGAGAATCGGTGCGGTGGTCTTGCTCATGGTGAGGGTCTCCTCCCCCGATCAAAAGCAGTCGCCGTGCCACCTTGGAATACGACTGAAATCAGTCACTTCCGCCCGCGAGGGGCGCCGGCGCGGGGAGATTCTCCCGCTCGCCCAGAAAATTCTCCCTTGACCCCACCTCAGCAACAGTGATAGCCCATAAACCAGATAGGATGACTAATCTGTCGCGCAAGGCTCGATACGCGTTGCGGGCGCTCTACGCGCTGGCGGGCGACGACGCGCGCGGCCCCGTCCTCATCGCGGACCTGGCGGAGCGCGAGAAGATCCCGCGCAAGTTCCTGGAGGCGATCCTGCTCGAGCTGAAGAACGCGGGCATCCTCAAGAGCAAGAAGGGGAAGGGGGGCGGCTACGCGCTCGCCCGCGCGCCCGAGCAGATCACCATCGGGCAGGTGGTCCGGATCATCGACGGTCCGCTGGCGCCCATCCCCTGCGCCAGCGAGCGCGCGTTCGTGAAGTGCGACGAGTGCGTCGACGAGGCGACCTGCGGCACCCGCCAGGTGATGAAGCGGGTCCGCGACGCGATCGCGACGATCTTGGACGGCACCACGCTGGCCGACGTGCAGACGCAGATCGCGCGCGCGCGGCTCTCCACCGGCACCCCCGTCACCTACAGCATCTGAGACGCTGACCAACAAACCGCGAGGACAGAATGAGACCCAGGGCGTGCACTAAACTCTATAAAATCGGTAGAGTTAATATCTTGATGGCGGTTGGGCTGGCTTCGGCGCCGGCGCTGGCCCA
>DASZVW010000413.1:0-2644 GCA_035546895.1 Polyangia bacterium | reverse complement strand
ATAGGGGGAATAGACCGGGGGCGGCGGCGGGACGTAGCGCTCCGGGAAGACGGCGACGCCGATGACGCCCACCTCGCGCGCGTTGCCGGTCCGCGCCGCGTAGGAGTCGGGGACCGACGAGAAGCGAAACGCCGCCGCCTGGCTGCGCGAGATCCGCCAGCCGTCGATGTCGACCGAGCCCCAGGCGGGGATGAGGTAGCCGCGCTTGCTCCGGAAGTCGGCGGGGCGGCCGTCGATGGCGTCGCGCCCGTCGACCGAGACCACCGCCTCGACCCGGCGGCCCGAGTGGTTGGAGACCCGCAGCGTGTAGCGGGCGCCGAGCTGGCCGAGCACGTAGGTCCCGCCGCCATATTGATAGGTCGGCGCCGGGAGGCCGTCGATCAAGACGGTCATCTCGTAGCCCGCGGCCCGGTCGCGCAGCGGCTGCGCGCCGGGGAGCGGTGACGCCGCGCATGAGTCCGCGGCCAGCAAGAGAGAGCCGATTCCGAGCAGCGTCCCGAACAGTGTGTGGCTGGTCATCTGAAGCCTCCTGGTTGTTCGGACGCACGGCCGGGGCAAAGGATCTGACCGCTAACCTTTTTCGCCGCGGGGGGTCTTTTTCACCGAAAGACAGGAAAGGAGACAGCCCATGAACACCGACACCTCCGACACCCACGTCACCCCCTCACGGCCGCGCCGACGGTCGTGGTTGCTGCTCATCCCCATGCTGACCGTCCTGGGGATCGCCGGCGGCTCTTACACCTCGGCGATGGCCCAGACGGCCCCGGCGGTGGACGCCGGGCAGCTCGGCGGGTTCGGCGCGCGCCGGCTCGAGCGGCTGCTCGACAAGGTGAACGCCACCGCCAGCCAGCGCGGCCAGATCCAGGCGATCTGGAGCGGGCTGCGGCCGCAGCTCAAGTCGCTCCACCAGCAGGAGCGGTCGATCCACCACCAGATGGCGACCGCGCTCTCGGCGGCCACGATCGATCCGAGCGCCATCGAGCAGCTCCGCCAGCAGTCGATGAGCGTCGCCAACCAGCTCTCCTCGACCTTCACGCAAGGGGTGGTGCAGACGGCGCAGGTGCTGACGCCCGATCAGCGCCAGGCCGCGGCGGCCGCCATCGCCCAGGCGCGCGGCCGCTTCCATCATCACGGAATGGGCCCCATGGGTCAGTAGCGCCCGCGCAGAGACCACCGACAAGACGGCCCCGACGTCAGGCGACGCCGGGGCCGTTGCTTTTTCTGGCTGGTGCGGCGCGCGCCGGGTCAGAGCGACTTCAGGTACTCGACGACGTCGCTCTTCTCCTGATCGTTGAGGCCGAGCGACATCAGCGTGTCGTAGTGGTTGACGACGTCGAGCAGGGTGGCGAACCGGCCGTCGTGATAGAAGCCGCCCTTGGTGTGGGTGAAGAGGCCGTGCAGCGGCGACGTGCGGTAGCGGTCGTCGGGGGCGCGCGCCGCCTGGAAGTCGTCGACGCCCACCTCGGCCGCGGTGTGCATGTTCCAGCCCGGCTCGGTGGTGAGCGGCTCGACGTGGCAGGTGGTGCATTTCGCCTTGCCGCCGAACAGCTCGTCGCCGCGCTCGGCCGCCTCGGCGTCGAAGCTGCCGGCCGGCGGCGCCGGCGCCAGCAGCGACATCTGGTAGAGGTGCAGCCCCGGCAGCTTGGGTGTCACCCGGTCGTGGTCCTCGTCGACGGCGACGTGCCCGAAGTGGTTCTTCGCGGCGACCGGGAACCGGGTGGCGTCGTCGAGACGCGGGTCGAAGAAGGTCCCCACGCCGTGCATCTCGAGGACCGCCACGAAGGCGTTCCAGTAGGGGACCGAGCCCCAGCCGATCCAGGTGTGGAGGTTGATCCCCGCCAGGCCGAAGGCGGGCGGGATCAGCACCGCCGCCGTCTTGCCGTCGGGGCGGAAGCCCTTGCCGTCGAGGAACAGCTCGGCGTCGAACTTCCCCGGGCCCCAGCCGTTCAGCACCGTCCGCACGGTCGCCTGGTCGACCCCCAGGAGGGCGGCCGGCGCCGAGAGGTCGGGCGCCGAGGCGATGATGGCGCCCACGTTCAGATCGCGGTTCGGCCAGCCGTCGAGCCGGTGGCCGATGCCGGGGGCGAACGAGTCGTCGACGGTGGAGTGGCAGAGCGCGCACTGGATCCCCATCGACTTCATCGGCCCGCTGACCGCCGACGGCGAGGCGGTGGTGGTGTCGAAGACGCCGGTGAGCCCCACCACCGCGCCCAGGCGCAGCAGCGCCAGCGTGGTGGCCGGATCGTTCAGGTCGACGGTGCTGTTCTTGAGCCCCGCCACCACCGCGGCCGGGAGGGCGTCGACGTCGACCTTGAGGCCGAGCTGCAGCGCCGCCGCGGGGCTGACCCCGGGGCCGACGCCGCCGTTGGCCGCCCCTTCGATCGCCTGGTGCAGCTTGAGGGTGTCACCCCAGAACGCCTCGTCGCCGAAGGTGTCGAAGCGGAACGTCTGCTTCCCCTGCGCGACGAGGG
Source organism: Polyangia bacterium (assembly GCA_035546895.1). Classification (GTDB taxonomy): domain Bacteria; phylum Myxococcota_A; class Polyangia; order Fen-1088; family Fen-1088; genus JADGRB01. The sequence goes on along the minus strand of DASZVW010000413.1, from coordinate 173 downwards.
CCGCCGAGCCCGCGGGCGGCGGGCCCGCCGCGCCGGCGTCCTTGGGCGCGCCCGGCGTGTTCGCCGGCGCGTTCGTCTGGGTCTGCGTCTGCGCGTTGCTGGCCGTGGTGGTGCTGGGGCTGCAGCCCCCGCCCACGGCCCAGGTCACCCCGATCCCCAGCCCCGCGATCGCC
>DASZVW010000412.1:0-6493 GCA_035546895.1 Polyangia bacterium | reverse complement strand
AACCGGCGCCTCGCGCGCGGCTCGGCCATCAGCCCGGCGACGGCCTCGCTCCAGGCGGCGTAGTGCGCGGTCGCCTTGTGCGCCGCCGGCGCCTCGGCGCTGCGATACACCTCGACGAGCACGAACCGCGTCGGGTCCTCGCGGTCCTGCAGGACGTCGAAGCGGGCGATCCCCGGCTCGCGCACGCTGGCGCGCGCGTTGGCCAGCGTGGCCGCGCGGAACGCCTCCACCGCCTCGGGCTTGACGTGAACGGAGACCTCGACGACCAGCAGGCTCTCGGGCATGCGCGCATGCCTAGCAGGAGGCGCCGCCGCGCGCCCCGGCGTCGCCGCCGCTCTCCGATCCTCGGGCGGGGGCGCGCGCCGGCGCCCGGATTTCGAAGGCCGCGTCCGGTTTCGCGGCGACTTTCACGCGCGCGCCATCGAGCCGTGACGGGCGCTCGCACAACCGGCGCCCAACTGTCGCCGACGCGCGTGGCGGCGGTCCGTACAGTGCGGCTCGCTCGGTCGGGCGGCCGCGCGTGCGCCTCGCCCGCCGCGCGTGGTTGGAGGTTTCAGAAAGGGACGGCCATGAAGATCAAACGAACCAAGATGACCATTTTGAGCCTGCTGCTCGCGGGGGGCGTCTCCGCCGGCGCCTGGATCGGCGGGTGCTCGACGGATCCCGCGGACTCGACGGTGTCGGCGAAGCCCGGCACCGGCAGCGTCGACATCGGCCTGGTGGTCGGCGTCGGCGTGACCCTGAACAGCGTCACCTACACCATCACCGGCCCGGCCGGGTTCACCCGCACCGGGAGCATCGACGTCAGCGACAGCGCGACCATCTCCGCGATCATCGGCGGGCTGCCGTTCGGCACCGGCTACCAGATCGCCATCAAGGGGACCACCACCAGCGGCCTGGGCGTCTGCATGGGCTCGGCGACGTTCGACGTCACCAGCACGGCGACGGTCAGCGTGCCGGTGAGCGTGAGCTGCAACCTGCAGCCCGAGACCGGCAGCATCGTGGTCAACGGCGTGGTCAACGCCTGCCCGCGCATCGACGCGGTCGGCGCCAGCCCGGCCAGCGCCGCCGTCGGCGGGACGATGGCCCTCACCGCCACCGCGGTCGACGTCGACCACGGCCCCTCGCCGGTCACCACCACCTGGTCGGCGACCTCGGGGACCATCGACACGCCCAACGCCGCCAGCGCCAACTTCACCTGCGCGCAGACCGGCACGGTGACCATCACCCTGGCCGCCTCCGACGGCGACCCGGCCTGCGCCTCGCAGCAGTCGATCGACGTCGTCTGCACCGAGCCGCAGCCGATCTCGCCGATCAAGCACGTCATCGTCCTCATCGGCGAGAACCGCTCGTTCGACCACGCGTTCGGCACCTACGTCCCCCGGGCGGGCCAGACGGTCTCGAACCTGCTCTCCAAGGGGATCGTGAACGCCGACGGCACGCCGGGCCCGAACTTCGCGCTCTCGGCGCAGCAGCAGGCGGCGCCCCAGGCCGCGTTCTGGATCGCGCCCGACAGCAAGACGCCCTACACCACGCTGCCGCCGCCCAGCACCTCGGGCGCGCCCAGCGCGCAGCGGCCGACCGCGCCGCCGTTCCAGACCGTCGCCCAGGCGTCGTTCGAGACCGACATCTTCCCGGCCGACATCAACCTGGTGACCACCGGCGCCACGGGCCTCCCCGCGCGCACCGTCGACACCCGCATCCCCAACGCCGCCAACCTGCCGAACGGGTCCTTCCAGCTCACCGGCCCGACGCTCCCCTACGACTCGTACACCGGCGACATCATCCACCGCTTCTATCAGATGTGGCAGCAGGCCGACTGCTCGGCCGCCAGCGCCACGCCGGCCAACCCGAGCGGCTGCCTGAGCGACCTGTTCCCCTTCACCGCCATCTCGTTCTCCACCTCCGACAACGGCGTGGGGAGCAACATGGCGTTCACCAACGTGCAGAACGGGGACATGCCGTTCTTCACCATGCTGGCCCAGAGCTACACGCTGTCGGACAACATGCACCAGTCGTTCATGGGCGGCACCGGCGCCGACCACTCGATGGCCGGCTTCGGCGACGCGGTCAGCTGGACCGACGGCAAGACCGGCGCCCCGGCCACGCCGCCCGCCAGCCTGATCGCCAACCCCAACCCCAAGGCGAACACCAACAACACCTACACGCTGGACGGGAACTTCAGCAACTGCGCCGACCCGACCCAGCCGGGCGTGGCGCCGATCCTGAGCTACCTGGCGTCGCTGCCGAACCACCCGAACCCGAACTGCGCGGCGAACACCTACTACTACCTCAACAACACCAACCCGGCCTTCGATCCGCACGGCAAGCTGCAGTCGGGGAACGTGGTGCCGCCCACCACGCAGCGCTCGATCGCCGACTCGCTCAACGAGCGGGGGATCTCCTGGAAGTTCTACGGCGGCGGGTTCAACAGCGGCAACGGCTACTGCCAGATCTGCAACCCGTTCGAGTACCAGGCGCAGGTGATGGGCGATCCGGCCTCGGTGGCGGCGCACATGAAGGACACCACGGACATGTACACCGACATCGCCAACGGCACCCTGCCGTCGGTCTCCTACGCGCACCCCGACGGCGTGATGGACGGCCACCCGTCGTCGTCGAAGCTCGACCTCTACGAGTCGTACGTGAAGAACATCCTCGTGAAGCTGCAGGCCAACCCGGCCCTGGCGGCCAGCACGGCGGTGATGGTCACCTTCGACGAGGGCGGCGGCTACTACGACTCGGGCTACATCCAGCCGATCGACTTTTTCGGCGACGGCACCCGCATCCCGCTCATCATCGTCTCGCCCTACACCACGGGCGGCAAGGTGAACCACGGGTACGCGGACCACGTCTCGATCCTTAAGTTCATCGAGAAGAACTGGCAGCTCGGCCCCATCACCGGCCGCAGCCGCGACAACCTGCCGAACCCGCAGACCACCGCGGACAACGCCTACGCGCCCGTCAACTCCCCGGCCCTCACGGACCTCTGGGACGCCTTCGACTTCAACCAGTAGCCACGCTCGTTCCGGCCGGCGCCGCCCCTTCGACGGGTGGGGGCGGCGCCGGCCGTTTTTCCGTCTCCGCCTCCGACCCCTGTTTCACGCTCGAGGAGCAGCCATGAACGAATCGTCCCGGAAGAAGTCGCCCCGCGGTCTCTTCGCGCTCGCGCTCGCCGGCATCGCGCTCGGCGCGGCCTGCTCGCGCGCCGACGGCGCCGTCGGGCACCTGGCGCCGGCCACCGCGCCCGCCGCCACCGCCGCGGCGCCCGGACCGGCGGCGCCTCCGCCGCGCGCCCTCACGCCGGCCGCCGAGGTCGGCAAGCAGCTCTTCTTCGACAAGACCCTCTCCGCCTCCGGCCAGATGTCCTGCGCGACCTGCCACGATCCGGCGCACGCCTACGGCCCGCCCGACGGCCTGGCGGTGCAGCTCGGCGGCCCCGCGCGCACCTCGCCCGGCCTGCGCGCGGTCCCCTCGATCCGCTACAAGGAGTTCACCCCCGGCTACCAGGACCTGCTCGACAACCCCGACGGCTTCAGCCTGCCGGCGCCGGGCGGCGGGCTCGCCTGGGACGGGCGCGCCAACTCGCTGGCCGAGCAGTCGAAGGCGCCGCTGCTGTCGCCGTTCGAGATGGCCAACGCCAACCCGGCCGAGCTGGTGTCGCGGCTGCGCGCCTCCCCCTCGGCGCCCGCCTTCACCCGCGCCTTCGGCGCCGCCGCGCTCGCCGACGACGACGCCGCCTTCGCGAAGGTGCAGCAGGCGCTGCAGGCGTTCCAGATCGAGGACCCCAGCTTCCACCCCTACAATAGCAAGTACGACCTGTGGCTCTACAAGAAGCCGGGCGCCGAGCTGACGGCCGCCGAGCAGCGCGGCCTGGCGGTGTTCAAGGACAAGGACGGCGGCAACTGCCAGGGGTGCCACCTGGCCGACGCCAGCATGGACGACGGCGCCCCCGCGCAGCTCACCGACTTCTCGTTCGAGGCGATCGGCGTCCCCCGCAACCCGGAGATCCCCGCCAACCGCGACCCCAAGTACCGCGACCTCGGCGTGTGCGGCCCGCTGCGCGACGACCACGCCAAGTTCCCCGAGTACTGCGGCCTGTTCAAGACGCCCACCCTGCGCAACGCCGCCACCCGGCGCGTCTTCTTCCACAACGGCGTCGTGCACTCGCTCGAGCAGGCGGTCCGCTTCTACGCAACCCGCGACACCCGCCCCGAGCTCTGGTACCCGACGGTCGGCGGCCGCGCCAAGGCCGCGCCCGATCCCGGCTTCCCGCGCTACGGCCTGGTCACCACCCAGTACGCGGGCGGGACGGTGCAGAAGTACGACGACCTGCCGGCCCCCTACCGCAAGAACCTGGACCGGCAGCTCCCGCTCGACGGGCGCGCCGCCGGCGGCAAGGACCCGCTCATCGAGCGGCAGATCGGCGATCTCCTCTGCTTCCTGCAGACGCTGACCGACGACTACCTCCCGGGGACGCCGCCCGCCTCGCCCCGCTGCGTGAACTGACGGCGCTACCGCTGCCGCGCGGGCGCCGGCGCGCGACCGCCGCCCGCCACCACCAGCCGGTCGTCGACGCCGACCACGCCGTGCACCGAGGCCAGGCGGGCGGCGGTCGCCTTCTCGGCGGCCGAGTCGACCGTCCCCTTCAGCACGGCGACGCCGTTGTCGATCGTCACGTCGATGTGGTCGTCGCGCAGGCTGGGCTCGCCGTGCAGCCGCGCCTGGATCATCGCCACCTGATCGCCCGCCTGCGTCGGCCCCGAGGGCTGCTGGGCCGCTACCGGAGCGGCCAGCCCGAGCGCGAGCCCCCAGGCCGCCACCACCCCCCACCGCCGCGCGCGCTTCATGCTCTACCTCCCGACGACGTCCTGCTCCTCCAACCTGACTACGCGGCCGGCGGCCGCCAAGCTCGGCGGGCCTATCCGGCGACCGCGCGCGCCAGCAGCAGCCCCAGCGCGCCGGACGCCAGGCAGCCGGCCACCGTCCCGCCGAGGTACAGCCCGGCGACGGCGAACGAGCCCTGCTGCATCAGCCGGAAGGTCTCGTAGTTGAACGTCGAGTAGGTGGTGAAGCCGCCCATCACCCCGGTGCCGAGCACCACCCGCGCGTCGGGCGAGAGGGCGCCGCGCTCCAGGCTGAGGTACATGACGACCATCAGCAGGAACGAGCCGGCGGCGTTGATGATCAGCGTGCCGTACGGGAACGCCGGCCCCCAGGCGCGCTGGGCCCAGCCGCCGAACAGGTAGCGCGCCCCGGTCCCCACCGCGCCGCCCAGGCAGACCAGGAGAAACCGCATGGCCGATGCTAGTCCGCGCGGCGCGCCCGTCGCAAGAAAAGCCCGCGCGTGCTTTGATGCGCTCCCATGAACGCCCCCCGCCCGGCCCTGGTCTCGCTCCTGCTCGCGGCGGCGCTGGGCGCCGGCGCCTGCACCTGCGCCGAGGCGAACGGCCCCGCGCCCGCCACCGGAGCCACGGCGCCCGCGCTCCTCCCCGGCGCCGGCACGCCCGCCGCCGTCCCTAGCCCCATCCCTTTCGTCTCGCTCGAGGGGCCGCTGTGGGTCGCCGCCGGGCCCTACCTCCTGTTCTCGGACGTCGTCGAGAAGAACGGCCCGGGCGCGGTCATCTACCGGTTCGATCCGGCGCTCGGCCGCTTCGCCATCTTCCCCTACCCGCCCGCCGAGCCGCCGGGGCCGATGACCAGCACCAACGGCCTCGGCCTCGAGCCCGACGGCGCGCTGGTGGTCTGCGAGCGCTACAACGCGCGCCTGGTCCGGATCTCGCCCGAGGGGCAGCGGACCGTGCTGGCCGACGCCTGGCCGCCGTCGACCGCCGGCCACCCGGGGGCGCCGCTCAACGCGCCCAACGACGTCGCCGTGCGCGCCGACGACAACATCTACTTCACCGACACCGACTGGGGCGCCCGCCCCGGCGGCGCGCACGCGCCGATGGCGGTCTACCGCGTCTCGCCGGCGGGCGCGCTCTCGCGCGTCGGGCAGCTCGAGAAGCCGAACGGCATCGCGCTCTCGCCCGACGGCGGCACGCTCTACATCGGCAGCGACGTGCAGGCCAAGCTCTGGAAGCTGCCGCTCGACGCCGCCGGCAACCCGGGCGCGCCGGCGCCGTTCGTCGAGGCCGCGCAGGTCCCCGGCGGCTTCAAGGTCCCGGACGGGATCTGCGTCGACGACGCCGGCAACCTCTACGTCGCCAACAACAGCGACGACATCAAGGCCATCACCGTCTTCGACTCCGCCGGCCACTACCTCGGCCGGATCCCCTTCCCCGTCGCCCCCTCGAACTGCAGCTTCGGCGGCGCCGACCGCAAGACCCTCTACGTCACCACCCTGCACGCCCTCTACCAGGTCCCGATGCCCATCTCCGGCCTCCCGTAGGCCGCCGCTCCTCCGCTCCGCTGCGCTCGGGTCACGCGCGGGGCGGCGGGGGCCGGGTATCTCCTCGGCCTGCGCACCCGAGGGGTTGGAATCGGCGGGCGG
>DASZVW010000411.1:0-7829 GCA_035546895.1 Polyangia bacterium | reverse complement strand
CTTCATCGCGAAGTTCAACGATCGCTTGAAGAAACAGATCACCTCCATCACGCCCGACGCGATCGACCGGCTGGTGGCCTACCAGTGGCCCGGCAACATCCGCGAGCTCGAGAACCTGATGGAGCGGACGATGCTGTTCTGCGAGGGGCCGGCCATCCGGGTCTCCGATCTGCCCGCCGAGGTGGCCGGAGCGCCTGCCGCCGGGTCTGCGCCGGCCGCCCCCGCGGCCGGGGCCGAGGAGGCGCGCCCGGCGCCCGAGTCGCTCAAGGAGGCGGTGCGGGCGGAGACCGAGCGGGTCGAGCGCGAGTTGATCCAGCGGGCGCTGGACGCCACGGGCGGGAACGTCACCCAGGCGGCGCGCAAGCTGAAGATCTCGCGCAAGAGCCTCCAGACCAAGATGAAGGAGCTGGGCCTGCGCGAAAAGTGAGCCCGGGCCGGCGCGCGCGAGGCTTGTGCGCGAAGCGCGACGCTTGTGTTATCGTCGCCGCGTCCTTGAGCTTCGTCACTGTCAGCCGGAAGTCCTGGGCCGCCGTCGTCGCATTGGGCGCGTTGGGCGCGATGCTCGCGGCGGGGTCCGCGCGCGCCGCCGAGGTGACCCGGGTGGTCAGCGCCCTCGATCCGGACAACAGCTTCGACTTCAACCTGACCGCCACCTGGCTGCACGACGCCCGCAGCGCCGCCGTCAACCGGGAGTACGAGAACGGCGGCAACGCCATCCAGGTCGACCGCGACCTCAAGTACGCCCGGACCACCGACGTCCTCAACCTGCGGACCGACTTCGGGATCCTCTGGGACGTCGGCCTCCACGTCGAGCTGCCGATCGTCCTCCACGACTCGAACAACCTGACGCTCGACGGGATCAGCGCCAACAGCCCGATCTTCAGCACGGACGGAATTTTCCCCGCCCCCAGCTCGGGGTCCACGGTCTTCCAGAGCCCGACCCGCAGCGGCTTGCAGGACTTGGGCGTGGGGATCACCTGGGCGCTCTTCAACCAGCGGCGCGACGACACCAAGCCGACCTGGACGCTGGGCTTCGACGCCAAGCTGGACGTCTTCAAGGACCAGCGCTTCGACCCCGCCAGCCCGAACGCCAACACGGCGGTCGGGCTCGGCTACCACCAGCTCATCTGGTCGACCTGGATCTCGAAGCGCTTCCGCTACTTCGATCCCTACTTCGGCGCCTCGTACATGCTGCCGATCCGGACCAACGGCAGCATCTTCCAGGACTACGGCGGCGGCCAGACGCAGGTGAACCCGCAGCAGGTGGCCACCGTGGTCATCGGCGTCGAGCAGATCGCCTGGGAGAGCCCGCGCGGCGACCAGCGCGTCACCATCGAGGCGCAGGCGCACCTGCAGGAGCACTTCGCCGGGCGCGGCTTCAGCGAGCTGTGGGAGCCGCTGTCGGGCTCGTCTCAGTGTCAGACGGGCAGCACCGACCTGACCGGGTGCCGGGCGGCGCTGGACCAGCTGACGCAGTCGCCGGTCAGCGCCAACGGCGTCCTGGGCGCGCCGGCCACCACCGGGGCGCCGTACCCGGGCGTCAGCAACATCGACGCCTACGGCTCCTTCGGCGGCGACCTGGGGCTCAACGTGCAGGTCGGCCGCTACATCCGTTTCCGGGGCCTGTTCGGCCTGACCGTCGACGCGCCCCACTTCATCACCAACGCCAGCGCGGGCGTGGACGCCAACGGCGACGGCCAGGTGAACTCGGCCGACCCGCGGGAGGCGAACCCGGTGTACCGGGAGTCGATCGACACCCCGGGGCGCCGGTTCCGGATCGAGGAGTCGAAGGACTGGCGGCTGCTCGTCGGAGGGTCGCTGATGTTCTGACCGCAGCGATTCATCGCGCTGCCGCGCGACGTGACCTCTCCCGGCGGCGGCGCGATTCACGGGTAGCAGCCGCGTGCGGGCAGAGGATCCGGACCCGCCCACTGCATTCGATCGACGAATTTTTGTTCAGAGGCCTTGCCTGGCGCTCAGTCTATCCGCCGCGCAACTACCTTTCCCTGACGCATAGAGCGGCGGTGCTTGGATCGGGGCACGAATGCAGCGCCGTCTGATGAAGAGCCACACCGTACGACGAGCGGGTGGCATGGCGTTCGACGACGTGCCGCTGCGGACTTCCATTGTTGTAAAATTAGAAACCTCGTCAAAACGAAGGGCGGTGCATGGGGATGGTGTCGTACTCCGAAGGGCTCGCCAGGACGGCTCTAACCGAAAGAGCTCTAGTCCGCTTCGTGTCCATCGTTGTAACTGTTTTGGCGATGGAAGGTGGCTGCGGATCACACCTCAATGAGTCGCAGGCATGTCTGGTTGATCAGGATTGTTCCGGCAGCCAATATTGTGATGCGCCACTGCAGGCGACCCTAACCCTTTGCTCCCAAGGGACCTGCAAGCCGCTCGATCCATCGCTGATTCACCGAGCGTGTGCTACCGACGCGGATTGCCAAGCCTACTCTCTGAGCTCGTTCTGCAGCCCCATGGGTACGTGCGACTACGTCACTTGCCTCGCGTTCTCTGCAGGAGGTAACGACGGCGGTTCGGGGGAGAGCTGTCCTCCCGGGTGTCGAATGGGATCGCGTTTGAGTTGTCAAGGCTGCTACTGCCAGTCGTGTTCCGCTCCGGCTGACGGCAGCGTCGCCGACTCCCTGTCGAGTCCAAGGGCTGACTTCGCGCCAAGGGTTAGCGGCGGGTGATCAGGTTGTAGATCTCGCGCCGAGGCCGCCCGGTCGTGGCGGCCAGGGCGCGGGCGGCGTCTCCCGTCGACTGTCCGTCCGCGATCAGCTCCTGGGCGCGGGCCAGGATCTCGGCGTCGTCCAGCTCCTCGGCGGGCGCGTCGGCGGGGGCGCCCTCCACCACCAGCGTGACCTCGCCGAGCGGGCGGTCGGTCTCGTACTTGGCGGCCAGGGCGGCCAGGGGGGCGCGCACCAGCTCCTCGTGGGGCTTGGTGAGCTCGCGCGCCAGGCAGGCGCGGCGCTCGGGGCCGAGGACGGCGGCCAGGTCGGTCAGGGTGGCGGCGGCCCGTAGGGGGGACTCGTAGAGGACGAGGGTGTAGGGGAGGGCCCGCACGCTCTCGAACAGGCGGCGTCGCGCGCCCGGCTTGCGGGGCGGGAACCCCAGGAACAGGAAGCGGTCGGTCGGCAGGCCGGCGCCGACCAGGGCGGCCAGCACGGCCGAGGGGCCGGGGACGGGGACGACGCGGGCGCCGGCGGCGATGGCGGCGGCCACCACGCGGTAGCCGGGGTCGGAGACCAGCGGGGTGCCGGCCTCGGAGACCAGCGCCACGGTGGCGCCGGCGGCCAGGCGGTCGGCGACCTCGGCCGCGCGGGCGGCCTCGTTGGCGTCGAAGCAGGAGAGGACGGTCTTCTGGCCGGCGCCGATCTCGGTCAGGAGGCGGCGCGCGCTGCGGGTGTCCTCGGCGACGACGACGTCGGCCGCGCGCAGCGTCTCAGCCGCGCGCGGCGAGAGATCGCGCGCGTCGCCGAGCGGGGTGGCGACGACCGCCAGCGTCCCCTGGCGGACGATGACCATGAGAGGCGTCAGTATAACGCGATCTCCGCGTGCAGCCCGGGGGCGGGCTGGTTATCATTCCGAACAGTTCATGGATCTCATCGACGGTCCGCCCTCGGATCCTTCGTCGTCCCACTCTCCATTGCCCCCGGAGTCCCGCATGCGGCGGTTCAGCAAGGTCCTCGCGTTCTCGGCCGCCTGCAGCGCGGCGCTGATCCTGACCGTCCGTCACGGCGGCGACGGGATCAGGGTGGGGGCCGACAACCAGCTGCGCGCCGCGACCCGCCCGGTGGTCGGCAAGTACGATCTGTCGCAGCTCCCGATCTTCTCGAAGACGCTGTTCTACGTGCGCGAGAACTACTTCGACAAGAACCGGCTCGATCCGAAGCGGATGCTGGTGGGCGCGCTCGACTTCGTCCAGCGCGACGTCCCCGAGATCCTGATCGACCGCTGGCCCGAGCACGACCCCAAGCAGGTGACGGTGAAGGTGAACGGCCAGTCGCGCAGCTTCTCGATCGAGCGCGTCGACGCCCCCTGGAGCCTCCGCAGCATGCTGCAGGAGATCTTCCGCTTCGTGCAGCCCAACCTGCAGCCGGTCCCCGAGAAGGAGGAGGCGCGGCGGCTGGTCGAGATCGAGATGGCCGCCACCAACGGGATGCTCTACACGCTCGACCCGCACTCGGTGCTGCTCGACGTCGAGACCTACAAGGACATGCGGACCCAGACGCAGGGGAAGTTCGGCGGGCTGGGGATCGTGATCGAGATGGACAAGAAGGGGCGGATCACCGTCAAGCGCCCGATGCCCGACACGCCCGCCATGCGCGTCGGCATGAAGGCCAAGGACCACATCGTCCGCATCAACAACGAGTCGACCGTCAACATGACGTTGACCGAGGCGGTCGATCGCCTGCGCGGCGACGTCGACACCAACGTCGACGTGTACGTCGAGCGCGACGGCGTCTCGGGGACCAAGAAGTTCACCATCACCCGCGCCTTCATCCACCCGCCGGCGATCGATCCGCCGCCGCGCATCCTGGCGCTCCCCGCGGGGCCGGGGCAGCCGCCGGCCAAGGTCGGCTACTTCCACATGCAGCACTTCTCGGCCAACAGCGCCGGCGATCTGGCCGACGCGCTGGCGCTGTTCGACCGCGAGCGCGTCAAGGGGATCATCATGGACCTGCGCGGCGATCCGGGCGGGCTCTACGAGCAGGCGCAGAAGGTGGCCGACGCCTTCGTGAAGACCGGGACGCTGGTCTCGATGGTCGGCGTGGGGGGGGCGCAGCGCAAGGACGAGACGGCGACCGACAGCGGCCACGAGCCGACCGTCCCGCTGGCGGTGCTGGTGAACCAGAACTCGGCCAGCGCCTCGGAGATCGTGGCCGGCGCCATGAAGAACCTCGACCGCGGCGTGGTGATCGGCGAGGAGACCTTCGGCAAGGGGTCGGTGCAGGTGCTGTTCGATATCCCCTCGCCGATCTCGTTCGGTGAGGGCTCCGACGACGACAAGCTGGGGCTCAAGCTGACCACCGCGCAGTACCTCACCCCGGGCGACATCTCGATCCAGGGGGTGGGCGTGGTGCCGGACATCGAGACCGACGCGCTGGTCGTGCAGAAGGACGGCGACCGGTCGTGGATCCGCCTGCAGCCCTCGGCGCACAAGCGGCGCGAGGCCGACTACGAGTGGCACCTCGAGCACCCCAGCGCGCGGCACGGGGAGAAGCCCGAGGAGACGGTCAGCTACCTCTTCCAGACGAAGGCCGCCGACAAGGCGAAGCCGCACGACGACGACGACCTCGACGACGATTCGGACGACCAGGCGGACAGCGACGAGGAGAACCAGAAGCCCGACTTCCTGATGGAGTTCGCGCGCGACCTCCTGGCGCAGGCCAAGACCAGCAAGCGGCGGGAGCTGGTGCAGCAGGCCAAGGGGTTCCTCGACAAGACGCGCGCCGCGGAGGACAAGAAGCTCTCGCAGGCGCTGGAGAAGCTGGGGGTCGACTGGACCGCCGGACCGGCCAGCGGCCCCGAGCCCGAGCTGCAGCTCAGCCTGCAGAACATCGGCGACGCCAAGGTCGAGGCGGGGACGGTCGCCCACCTCAAGGGGGTGGTGAAGAACGTCGGCCACGCGCCGGCCTACCGGGTGCGCGCCGTGTTCGACAGCGACAACCCGCTGTTCGACGAGAACGAGATGGTGTTCGGCAAGGTCGCCCCCGGCGAGTCGAAGAGCTACGAGGTATCGGTCAAGGTGCCGACCTCGACCTTCACCCGCACCGACGAGATCAAGGCCAAGCTCTACACCCAGCGCGGCGTGACCACCGCCGGCGCCGCCGATCTGCTGGTCAACATCGAGGGGAAGCAGCGCCCGATGTTCGCCTACAGCTACCAGACCATCGACGACCAGAAGGGGGCCAACCGCGACGGGCTGGTCCAGCGCGGCGAGCAGGTGCGGACGCTGGTGACGGTGAAGAACATCGGCCAGGGGAAGGCGCCGCACACCGAGGCGGTGCTGCGCAACGGCACCGGCCAGGAGGGGATCCTGATCAGCGCCGGGCGGTTCGAGGCCAAGGACCTCGGCCCCGGCGAGTCGAAGACCTTCTCGTTCGTCTACGAGGTGGGCACCGAGTACAAGGGGGACGACTACCAGCTCGAGCTGTCGGTCGACGACACCACGCTCGGCGAGTCGGTCACCGACAAGATCAAGGTGAAGATCGCCCCCAGCGGCCCGGCGCCGGCGCCGCTCACCGGCACGGCCACCATCGTGCGCAACGACGTCCCGCTGCGCGAGACGCCGGCCGACGGCGCGCTGGTGGTCGGGCGCGCCGACGCGGGGACCGCCTTCAAGGTGACCGGCAAGCTGGGCGCCTACACGCGGGTCGACGTCGACGCCACCCGCTCGGCGTTCGTGGCCAGCGCCGACCTCAAGCCGGGCGGCGCCGTGCACGGGACCTTCAAGCCCGACTGGGAGGTGACGCCGCCGCTCCTGACGGTGACCGCGCCGACCATCGCGCTCGGCGACACCGTCCACATCAAGGGGCACGCCTCGGACGAGCGGCTGGTGCGCGACGTCTACGTCCGGGTCTGGAACCGCAACGCGAAGATCCCGGTGAAGAAGGCCTTCTACCAGCCGAACCGGCTGGTCGGCGATCGCACCAAGATGGACTTCGACGCCGACATCCCGATCGGCGCCGGCAGCAACCTGATCCAGGTGTTCGCGCGCGAGTCGAACGAGGTGCAGTCGCTGCAGACGGTGGTGGTCCTCAAGCGGACCGGGCCGAGCCTGGTCGCCCAGCCGACCGCCGCGCCGGCGACGTATCCGGGCGGCGCCGCCAAGAAGTAGCCGGCCTTCGCCAGAGATCTGACGACAGAGATCTGGCGCTCTCGCGGATGCGTCGCGTGGCAAAAGATGCGTGGGCGCCTACATTGTTCTCGTCGGGAAGAGGAGGTTCGGTGTAGGGTGATGACGCACGGATGAACGTGCGCGCGATGAGATTCCTCTCCTTCGAGCTCAGGTTCCCGGCGGCGCTGTCGATGACGCTGGTCGCGGCCTCGCTCGGCTGCGGCGCCTGCTCCGACGAGCACGCGCCGGCCGCGCCGCAGCTCTCGGCCTCGGCGCGCGTGGCGGCCAACGCCGACCTGCGCGCCCGCTGCACCGCCGGGCTGGTCCCCCCCGCGGAGGCCTACGCGGCGATCACCGAGATCCCGCCGCTGGGCGACGGCCTGGTGTTCCTGCACGACATCAACGACGACGGCGTGGCCGTCGGCTCCGCGGAGGTCAAGGGGGGCGGCTACCACGCGTTCCGCTTCACCAACCCGGGCGGCGTGCAGGACCTGGGGGCGCTCCCCGGCTTCGGCGCCCGGAGCTACGCGGCCGCCATCGCCCCCGACGGCACGATCGGCGGCCACTCCGACCACGACGACGGCACCGGCACGCTCTACGGCTACCGTTACACGCCGAGCGGCGGGCGCGTCGAGATCTGCCCCGCCGGCTGCTCGGTGTGGGACCTGAACGGCAGCGGCCAGGCGGTCGGCCTGCTGCGCGGCCACGACACCTCCACCTGGCAGGCCTTCCTCTGGTCGGCGGCGGGCGGGCTGCGCCCGCTGGGGACGCTGGGCGGGGCGCGCAGCTCGGCCAGCGGGATCAGCGAGGGGGGGCTGGTGGTCGGGAACGCCCAGCTCGCCGGCTCGGCGCCCGACGACGTGGGGCACGCCTTCATCTACGATTCGCGCGCGGCGCACCCGGCGCTGCAGGATCTCAACGCGCGCGCCCGCACGCCCGGCTGGGTCCTGCGCGGCGCCAACGACGTCAACGAGACGTACGT